>SKKC01000249.1 GCA_007121695.1 Spirochaetales bacterium
ATTATGGAGCAGGGGAAGATCGACCAGGTTCTCTCGAACAAGCCCGAAGAACGGCGCCATATCTTCGAGGAAGCGGCGACAATAACCAAGTACCGCTTCAAGGGGCAGGAAGCAGAGCGCAAGCTCGCCCGCACCGAAGAAAACATGAAGCAGGTCGAAGGCATACTCGGCGAGGTGCAGCGCAGCTACAACTCGCTCGAGAAGCAGGCGGCAAAGACCGAGACCTTCCGACAGCTTCGCGACCGTATTTTCGAGCTCGAAGTCGACCGGGAACTGCTTCGTCTCTCGCGCCTGCTCGACGAGCGGGATTCCCGCGAGCAACGACTCAAGGAAACGGTCACCAGACGAGACGAGGTCAAGACAAAGATCGATTCGGCAAACGAACGCGTCGAGAAGAATCTCGACCTCGTAAACTCCATGGAGGCCGAGCTTGTCGACAAGCAGAAGAAGCTCTACGGCCTCGAGATAGAGAAGGGCAACCTGCTCGAACAGCTCGGCATGCTCGCCGAGCGCCGCGATGACCTGCAGGAGTCGATACGCGCCGACGAAGCGCGTCAGAAAACGCTTACCGACCGCATTACGGCCGCCGAAACCGACATCGCGTCGAATCAGAAAGAAATAGACACGCTTACATCACGCGCGGAGGATATCGGGAAAAACATCTCGCAGTTCACCGAGCGCGTGGAGGCCGCCGAAGGAAGAATCAGGGCAAACGACGAGACCATTCGCACGCACCAGACGCGAATCGAAGAGCTCGACGCCGAGACGGATGCGCTGCAGGACGAACTGCGCGAGCTGACGGACCGCATTGTGCGCGAGCTCGACACGCGGCTGAAGGAGTCCGGCTACCGCAGCCAGGACCGCGGTGCATTGACCGAAAAACTCGACAGCGCGCTGTCCGAGCTACGGCGAACATTCGTTTCGCAGGCCGACCGGGCGACAGATACGCTCGCCGGGGGCGCTGATACGGTGTCGCGTCTGAAACAGGCGCTCGAAGAGCTCGCATCGGGACTCAGCGCCGCACGAACGCAGTTTGACGGCTTTGTCGAGGTCCTGACCGAGTTCCGGACTACCATTCCGTCCTTTCTCGACGAGTTCCTCGCGCCCGAAGGCACCCTGACCCGCAAGCGGACCATAGACGACCGCATGGGCGAGATCAGAACCGACATCCGTTCGCGCCGCGCGGCGATTGAAGACCTGCAGGGGCAGAACCGCGAGCTCGCCGGAAAGATCAGCGAGTACCGCCACACCCTCGAGGAGCTTCGGGTCAATCGCGTGCAGGTGCAGACCCGGATCGGCTCGCACGAGGACAGCAAGACTCGCCTGCAGCGGGAACTCGGCGAGGCGCGGCACGCGCTCGACGAAAACAGAACGGGAATTACCCGCAAGCAGGACAGACTCGCCGAGCTGAAAGGGCGGCTTGAAGAGCTTCAGGAGAACCGCACGGGACTCGAGAAGCGCGAGGCGGGCCTGAACATCGAGCTCGAAAAACTGGAAACCGAAATTTCGAAGAAGAACAGCGATCTGATGCAGCGGGAGCAGTCGGTAAAGGGGATGATGAACGACCTCGCCCGGCTGCAGGCGCAGGTGGAAAAGGTGCAGGTGCAGCACGCCGAAAGCGTGACCGAGATCCGGAGCATATACGACAACTTCCGCGACCGGCACAGCCGCGAGCTGTCCGAGTTCGAGTCCCGCGCGTTCGAGATAAAGCGTGACGCCCGCGACGTGAGGGACGAACTCGCCGCAGTTCGCGAAGAACAGCGGGGTCTCGGAACGGTAAACCTCATGGCACCGGAAGAGTTCGCCGAGGTAAAAACGCGCTACGAGTTCCTGTCGGGGCAGCTCGACGACCTGAAAAAGGCGAAAGACGACCTCCTGCGCGTAACCGAAGAGATACGGACCGAGAGTGCCGAGCTTTTCATGAACACCTTCGAGAAGATCAAGCGCAACTTTCACTCCATGTTCCGTCGTCTGTTCGGCGGCGGACGCGCAGAGATTCGCCTGACCGATCCGGACGACGTGCTCGCCTCCGGCATAGAGATTCTTGCCCAGCCGCCGGGCAAAAAACTCGAGAACATCGCACTGCTCTCCGGTGGCGAGCGCAGCCTGACCGCGGTTGCGCTCCTGTTTGCGACCTACATGGTCAAACCGTCTCCGTTCTGTCTGCTCGACGAGATAGATGCGGCGCTCGACGAAAACAACGTCGGTCGCTTCGTCAGCATGCTCAGCGAGTTTGGCCGACAGAGCCAGTTCATTATTATTACCCACAATAAAAAGACGGTCGCGAGCGCCTCGACGCTTCTGGGGGTAACCATGGAAGAGAGCGGGGTCAGCAAGGCGGTCGCGATACGGCTTGACAGAAATGGACCGGATACTCAATAGGCTCAAGCCCGATAATTCCCGCGCCACGCTTCTGTTGGCAGCGGGTGCCGTGGCGGCACTGCTCCTTCTCGGCGTGCTCGTGGGCCTTCTGTTACACCTCGGCCGGCGACCCGCCGTTGAACGGCCTCGTGAGACTCCCTTTCTTGCCATGGATCTGGTGAGACCCATACGACCGACAGATATTATCGTGCCCCCGCTCGGCATCGGCCGTCCCGACGGCGACGTATACCTCTTCAGCGATCCCGACACCCCCTGGCCACGCGAACGGACCGACGCCCTGCGCATTGATACCGATGCGATTTCTGCCGATATACTAAGGGACATGAACGAGGCATTGCTGCGGGAGCTGCTGGATCTGCCCCCTCCGTAAGCGCCTCTGACGGTCGCATGTTGTCATGTAGGGAGGGTATATGACACGACGACGACGTATTACCATTGGTGTGCTGCTTTCGACTGTGCTGGCCTCCTGCGCGAGCGTGCCGGAGCCAGTTGAAACGCCAGAGTTCGACCCGGAACCATTGTCTGCCCCCGCGCGCGACACCGAAATCCTTGAACCCCCTGTAGCTGGCGCGTCAGAACGAGCCGAAGCAGCCGAGATCGACCGAAACCCGGCACCCCGAGCCGGTGACGCGCTCGAACGCAGACCTTCCCCGCTTGCGACCTTTACCCCGGAGAACCCCCTCGAGGACGCCATTACGCGCATTGAAGCCCCATTGCGCGACGAGCCCGTACGCTACGCCGAGCCCGCACTGCCTGCGCTACCGGCAATCGCCGCGGCTCCGGAGGCGGACACCGCAGAAGACGCCGGAACCATAGACGCCGCGGAGCCCGCCGACGAGGCGGCGCAGGCGGCGCCAGCGGGCGTCTCGACGCCACCTGAGGCATCGGCGGCCGCG
>SKKC01000055.1 GCA_007121695.1 Spirochaetales bacterium
GGCCGCGGCGACGCAGCAGCTCCTTGATGCGGGCGTGTGGACATCCTGAGCGGCTTGTATTTACAGGACCCCGCATAGTTTTGTATACTACTCAACCTGCCCGGCCTTTTTTTCTGGAGAAACACAACAATGATATTGCCATTAGATAAATTAACCGACTACGACAACAATATTTACAAACTGACGGTAGCTTCGATACGTCGTGCGTATCAGATAACCATGACTGGTGACGAAGAGCTTGAAGAGGGGAATGACAAGGTCGTTTCGACCGCCATACGTCAGATACTCACGGACAAGGTTCAGTACCAGATCGAAGAGTAGCAGGTACACCGTGGAAACGTCAGTTTCCTCGCGCAGTCTACCGCCGTTTGCCGTCCTGTTCGGACCGACCGCTTCGGGTAAATCCGACATTCTTCACAGCATTTCCTCGAACCCGCCCGATGGCTTCTGCGGAACGCCTCCCTGGTTCGAGGTTGTCAGCGCTGACAGCATGCAGGTGTACCGCGGCATGGACACAGGTACGGCGAAACCATCCCTGGAGGAACGGCAGCGTCTGCCCTACCACCTTATCGATGTGCGTGATCCCGACGAACAGTATACCGTCGGAGACTTCGTGCGCGCTGCCGAATCGTGTATACGTGACATCGCTACCCGGGGAAGGCTTCCAATCGTGAGTGGCGGTACCGCGTTTTATATCCGGTCTCTCGTATGCGGAATGCCTGATACGCCACCGTCTGACCCAGGCGTGCGCGCGGAAATCGAGCGTGAAACCGTCGAACGCGGACTGCAGGCCATGCACGCATCTTTGGCTGCGGTGGATCCCGAGAGCGCGCGGACAATTGACCCGGCCGACGGGTATCGCATCGCGCGAGCACTGGAGGTATATCGTGTGTCGGGCCGTCCGAGAAGCGCGTTTCGCGCGCCCGAAACGCTCCGAACGGGTTTTGTATGCCGTATATACCGGCTGAGTCTGCCGCGGGAGGAACTCTACGAGCGCATTAACCGTCGCGTCGATCGCATGTTCTCCGAAGGTCTCGAGCGCGAAGTCGAAACGCTTATTCGTGCCGGGTATGGCAAGGACACCCAGGCGCTTCGTGCGATCGGATACCGGGAGTTCTTTACCTGCCACAGCCCGGAGTCTGCACGGGCAGCCATCAAGCGGAATACGCGACGCTACGCGAAGCGCCAGATTACGTTTGCACGGCAGATTCCAGGGCACATCGATCTATCGCCGACTGATCGGGATACCTTTCGTTCGGGATGCGGTCGGCTGCTTCAGCAGCTTCAGAAGCACGCTCACAACCGTTGACCAACCTGCAGGCAGGCCGGTATAGTGTCTGTCTTCAGAACTAGTAACCATGAAACACCATTGAAATCGATGGAAAGGAGAGCTTTGTGCCCTGTGGACGAAAGCGAAAGCGTAAAAAAATAGCAACGCACAAGCGCAAGAAGAAACTGCGCAAGAACCGCCACAAGAAGAAAGGCAAGTAACGCCGTCCTTCCCCCCTGACCGGCTCGAGTGGCACAGAACCGACTCTGTGCCGCTGACTGCCGGTCTGTTTTTTCCTTTGACACGTCTCGTATCTCGCCTGTGTGCTGGAATTGCTTGTGGTCTCCGTGGTACCGTAGCGGAATACAGCTCGGGAGGTCATTATTGGCGGCACGGATTCCTCTGCGAAAGAACCGGATTCTCGAAACAGACACTGTACCCCTGGTCATGGGCATACTCAATTGCACACCCGACAGCTTTTACGAGGGCAGCAGGGTCCAGTCCGTGCAACGGGCGCTGGAAACAGCCCGCGAAATGGAGTCGGCCGGTGCGGACATCCTTGATATTGGAGGCGAGAGTACTCGCCCTGGAGCAGCCCCTGTTACGCCGGACGAAGAAGCGGAGCGGGTCGTGCCCGTTATCGAGGCCATACGCCGCGACTCCGATATTCCGATCAGCATAGATACGAGAAACGCGCTCGTGGCCCGCGAAGCACTGCGCTGCGGAGTCGACATCGTGAACGACGTGTCTGCGCTGCGTCACGATAGTGCAATGCTTCCCCTGGTTCTCGAGTACGCTGTTCCGGTAGTGATTATGCACATGCGCGGAGTCCCCGAAACCATGCAGAATGCGCCAGAGTACTCCGATGTCGTTGGAGAGATTTTTGTCTGGCTCAAGGACCGGGCAATGACACTGCGCGAAGCCGGAGTCGCCGCGTCTCACATTATTATCGATCCGGGAATCGGCTTCGGGAAAACGATGCACCACAATCTCCGCATACTCCGCGAACTGCCGACTTTTTCTACGCTTGGCTATCCGGTACTGCTTGGAGCTTCGCGGAAGTCCTTCATTGGGCACATCGTGTCGGCCGAGCCCGACGAACGTGGAGCCGGAAGCCTTGCCGTTCACTGCCATGCTGCCCAGGCAGGTGTTTCCATTCTGCGCGTGCACGATGTTCGCGAAACGGTCGATGCGATGCGCATGCTCAGCGCGCTCTGGAACAGCGAGTACGTACATGGCTGAGCTTTCCCGCATTATTCAGATTGTCCGCCCGATTATCGATATCCTGCTCCTCGCCTTTCTGATCTACAAGGTATATCAGATTCTGGTACAGACCCGCGCAATTCAGCTGCTTCGGGGCGCAATGGTACTCGTACTCGTGTACGCGGTGTCGTTTTTTCTGCAGCTGCAGACCGTCCTCTGGATCATGAATCTGCTTGCTCCGAGTCTGGTCATTGGTATTGCGATAATCTTCCAACCCGAACTCCGGAAGATTTTTACGCGAATCGGTCAGGGCAGTCTGTTCGGTCTCGCGACGACCAGACGTCCCCTCCAGGTCGAAGCCGTCATTAGCGCTGCCGAGGTCCTCTCCTACCGGAAGCGAGGAGCGCTCATAGTGTTTTCGAGAACCGTCGGTCAGAAGGCGATTATCGAGACGGGTACGCGCCTCGACGCGGAACTGTCGTCCCAGCTGATCATTACCATTTTCGGTCATGACACCCCCATACACGACGGAGCGCTTGTTGTGTCCGACGACCGAGTCGTAGCTGCCGGGTGTTTTCTTCCGCTGTCGGAACAGATCGACATCCGGCGAAGTTTCGGAACCCGGCACCGCGCGGCGCTCGGTCTGGTAGAGGAAACCGACGCGGTGGTTCTGATCGTGAGCGAGGAGACAGGCGCCCTGTCGCTTGCCTATGACGCCAACCTTTTTTACGGACTGAGCATAGACGAGGCCCGTCGCACGCTGAAGGATCTTCTGAACATCGCCGACGATGATCCCGACGAGGAGGCGGTGCACGTTGAAGATTAACCGATACCTGGAGCGTCTCGGGAGCAACTGGCCGGTGAAAATACTCGCCCTCGCGGTTGCGCTGCTCCTGTTCTTCTTCAATCAGATTATCAGTCTCGACGAAACCGTGATCTCCGTGGCCTTACAGGTAGACACCCCGGAACACCTTGCGGTGGCCGAGGAATACGTGGATGCGGTCCGGGTGCGTGCACGCGGCGACGAAGAGATGATACGAGCCGTTTCGGCATCTGATTTTCTTGCACGGGTACGGGCGACCGATATTACCCAGCCAGGCGAGTATCGTCTGCCGGTGCAGATAGAGCGACGATCGTCGGCCCGGGATCTGGGGCCACTCGAACTTCTGCTGGAACCGGACAGCATACGTGTGGTCCTCGATACCCGTGTTCGGGAAACGGTGCAGGTGGTTCCCGTTGTCCAGGGCTTCCCGGCTCGCGGGTACGAACTTGTCCGGTCCTTCGTGACTCCGGCAGAAGTCACCATTGAGGGCCCCGGCCGCTATGTCGAGGGGCGGGAAACCGTCGGTACCGAGCCCGTTGACCTGTCAGGGCGAACCGGCAGTTTCTCGACCCGGCTTGCGCTTCGTCCGCCGAATCCGTTTATCGAGGTTGTCGGCGGCGCAACCATTGAGTACCGGGCAGTATTTCAACCGCAGATAGTTCGAATGACCTTTGAGAGCCTCGAGGTTACAACCCGCGGGTTGTTTCCCGGATTGACGATCGCGGGTATTCAGGAGCGACCCTCGGTGGAACTGCAAGGCCCGCTTTTATCGGTCGAAGCGCTTACCGATACAGACATTGATGCTTCCATCGATCTGTCTCTTATTACGACTCCTGGTACCTATACGGTGCCGGTCGAGGTTTCGGTACCGGAGGGAGTGAGCCTGCTTCAGACATCACCTGCGGAAATCACGATAGAGATCACGGGCTTTGATCCGGACGACGGTGCGGGAGAGTCACAGTAAATGATACGCGGAATAGGCATCGATATAGTGCGAACATCGCGTCTTGATTCATGGATTCACGACCAGGGTCTTCTGGAGCGCTATTTTCACCCCGACGAACTTGCTGCAGTATTCGGACGCGGCACAGACCGCGTACTGAGCCTGGCGGCGAGGTTTGCGGCCAAGGAAGCCTTCGGGAAAGCGCTTGGCACCGGGCTTATGCATTTTAACCTGCGCGATGTGCAGGTGCGAAACGACGAGCTTGGAAAACCCGACATGATCCTGCACGGACGGGCGTACGCCGCCTTCGAGGCGATGGGTGGCCAGTCCGTTTTCGTCAGTCTCGCGCACGAGCGCGAGAATGCGGTTGCGGTGGTCGTTATTGAGGGGGGATAGGTCATGGCAAACGAATCGATCTCGTTCTTTTCGAAAAAACCCGTCTCGTGTCCGGTATGCGATGCATCGATCTATCGGGAAGAGCTGCGCACGGGTCGGGGCAGGTTAAACGCGGGCGACCTGACAGACGAACTCCGGCGGGAGTACGTTCCCTCGAAGAAGTACGGAGCGGTGTACCCGCTTGTATACCCGGTAACGGTGTGTCCGGAGTGCGGGTACGCGGCGTTCCCGCAGGACTTCGACACAGTCAGCGATACGGTTATCGAACGCATACAGGTATCGTCCGAGGAGCGGCTGAACGCGCTCAAACCAATCTTTGGCCGGCCGGATTTCGGCGCGCCACGAACCCTCGAAACCGGATGTGCGGCGTATTTTCTTGCCATGAGCTGCTACGATCACTTCGATACGGAGTGTGCACCAACGATCAAACGGGGCCTGTGCGCGCTGCGATCGGCGTGGTTGTGTAACGACATGCACCGCAGCCGCCCGAGCGAAAACTTCGACTACCTGGCGGCAGTATTCTATCGCAAGGCACGTTTCTACTACGGACTCGCTGTCGAGCGGGAACAGGACGGAAGCGAGTCGATAGGGAATGCCGGTCATCTCGGTCCCGATCTCGACAAGAACTACGGATACGACGGGGTGTTGTATATTGCGTCTCTGTTAGAGTTTCGATACGGACCGACATCGGACGAGGCCTTTCGCAGGCAGGCGCTCGACCGGGCCAAGCGGACCGTCGCCCGACTCTTCGGAATGGGAAAGGCGAGCAAGAACAAACCCACGGCGATTCTCGATAATGCCCGCGATGTGTACGACCGCATTTCCCGCGAGCTCGGTGACAAAGACGACGAGTAAGACCCATGGAACCTGCGGATGCTCGAGTAATCGCCATGAAGATAGCCTACGACGGTACCGATTTTTCGGGATATCAGGTCCAGCCCGCGGGACGGACGGTGCAGGGCGAGATAGAAAAAGGTCTGTGGCGCCTCTTCGATGAACCCGTTCGCGTGGCGAGCGCGGGGCGGACCGATGCGGGTGTTCACGCGCGTGGTCAGTGCATCAGTTTCTCCTTGCAGAACCAGAGCATACCCGCAGAAAAGGTTGCAATTGCGTTGAATACGCGGCTTCCCCGGGATATCTCCGCCCGTGACAGTGAGGACATGCCCGCCGACTTCCACGCACGATACAGCGCCGTGCAGCGGGTGTATCGGTATTATCTGTATCCCAGCCTCACGCGTGATCCGCTGCGGGACCGCTATGTGTGGCGGATACGGCAGACCCCGTCGATCGCGCAGCTGAACCGCTATGCATCCTGTCTCGTTGGAGAGCATGACTTCACGATTTTTGCCTCTGCGCGCGATCGTTCGGACCGCCGTGTGCGGACCATAGACCACGCCGTTTTTTTCCCCGAAGGCGCCCGTATTGTGTTCGAGATAGCTGCCCGGAGTTTCATGTGGCACATGGTGCGCTCCATCGTCGGTACCCTGGTCGCGCTCGAAAAAAATGGTGCATCCCAGGCTGAACTGCAGGCCATGATCGCATCCGGGGATCGCTCTCTCGCCGGTGAAACAGCCCCCGCGCAGGGGCTCGTGTTTCATCGCGTGGTGTATCATACAGACGACCGCCTTGCCCCGGGTCGGGTACCCTCCGTTGCCCGGACCGCAGGCGGTGTGACAGAATAGGATGCAGGGACCTATGGATACACAGCACGAACACCTGTATACGCTCATCGAAGATTATCTTCGCAGCGGGTACCGACGCCGAACGACGCCAACCGGAGCTCCGTCTTCAGAGGAACCCGCGGACACTGGAACCGGGCACGTTGACGATCGGATCGTGACGGGGGAAGAGCGTGAACGGCGTCTTTCCGAGCTTGTTGCCGCGATTCGCTCGTGCAACATGTGTCCGTTGAGCGCAGTCCGCAATCGTGCGGTGCCGGGAGTCGGTGTGCTTGATCCGCTGGTTATGGTAATCGGCGAAGGCCCGGGTGCCGATGAGGATAGAACCGGGCAGCCCTTTGTCGGGCGGGCAGGGCAGTTTCTCGACAAGTGGCTCGAGGCCATAGACCTTTCCCGGGAGAAGAACGCCTACATTACCAACATCGTCAAGTGCCGCCCCCCGCAGAACCGTGATCCGCTTCCCGACGAGCGGGAGGCATGTATTCCCTACCTCGAGCGACAGATCGCGCTGGTCCGTCCGCGGGCAATTCTGACGGTGGGCCGTATTTCCGGCAGGGTTGTCTGCGGTGTGGATACAAGCATGGGGGAACTGAGAAAACAGACCTATCAGTACAGGGGGGTTCCGGTTGTGGCGACGTACCATCCCAGCGCCGTGCTCAGAAACGAGACCCTGAAACGCCCTGTCTGGGAAGATCTGAAGCGCCTGCGCGACATCTGTGACCGGAGCTGAGCGACGAATGTCGGGCTCCCCCCTGTATGTCGACGTGGTCTTCTCGGTGCCCGTTGAAGGCCCCTTTACCTATGCAGTACCCGCTGGACTGGAGTGTCCTGCAGGTGTCCGGGTCACCGCAGGCTTCGGGCGCCGAACGCTCACGGGGTTCGTTGTATCTTCCGACGTGACCCCGACGAGGAGTGAAATTCGTGAGATTAACCGCGTCATAGACAGCGAACCGTTCTTCTCGGACGAGCAGGTGGAACTTGCCCAGTGGATCGCTCGTCTGTATCTCTGCACAACCGGCGAAGCCCTGAGTGCAATGCTTCCCGGGGGCAGGCGGGAGAAGGAACCGGACATTCCCGGTGTCGCTGACGACCCTGGAAACGACGCGACCCTGCAGTTAAGCGCTGAACAGGAGCACGCGCTTTCCCGCATTCTGTCTTCACCCGCCGGCCGGTACTACGTGGACGGCGTAACCGGAAGCGGTAAAACGGAAGTGTTCCTCCGTGCCGCCGAACAGACAATGGCTGACGGGCGTGGCGTCGTGTATCTGGTACCCGAGATCGCGCTGACGCATCAGCTCGAGGCGCTTGTCCGGTCTCGCTTTGGTACGAATGTTGCGGTGATCCACTCGCGCCTCACACCCAGCGAGCGACTGTCGCAGTGGCGACGACTGCGCAGCGGCGAGTCCCGCTTCGCGCTGGGAGCGCGTAGCGCTGTCTTCGCTCCCATGGAAGACATAGGGCTCGTAATCGTCGACGAAGAGCACGAAGGCAGCTACAAGAGCGGTTCGACTCCGCGCTATCACGCCCGGCAGGTCGCCCTGTACCGCGCGCGTCGTCACGGGGCGCGTCTGGTGATGGGCAGCGCAACTCCCAGCGTCGAGGCAATGCAGCTCATGACGCAGGGCGAGCCACCATACTTCGAGCGCCTGCGGCTGACGCGGCGTCTGGCTGGCGGTGCACCCCCGGCGATATCGGTCATTGACCTGAAAACATCGCCAGCCATACTCTCGCCGCAGCTGCGTCAGGCGATACGCGACACGCACAGCGCGGGCAGACAGACCATCCTGTTTCTGAATCGACGCGGGTTTTCGCATTTCTTTCATTGCCGTTCCTGCGGATACCAGATGACCTGCAGGCGCTGTTCGGTCGGCATGACCTATCATAAGTCTCGAAACCGCATGATCTGCCACTACTGCGGGTTTCATACCAGCCCCATGCAGACCTGTCCTGAATGTGGCAGTCTCGACGTCGGGTACGGCGGGTTCGGCACCGAGCAGGTCGAAGAAGAGGTGCGAACGCATTTTCCCGACCTGCGCGTCGCGCGCCTCGACACAGACGTTGCGGCGAAAAAAAACATCGTGAA
The DNA here is from genome assembly GCA_007121695.1 of Spirochaetales bacterium. Taxonomy (GTDB): domain Bacteria; phylum Spirochaetota; class Spirochaetia; order DSM-27196; family SKKC01; genus SKKC01. The sequence continues at coordinate 8,398 of SKKC01000055.1, forward strand.
AGAGGTGCTCGACAGCTTCCATGGCGGCTCGTACGATCTGTTGCTCGGTACACAGATGGTGGCCAAAGGCCTCAACTTCCCGAAGGTAGGCCTCGTTGGTATCGTTCTTGCCGATGTGGGGCTGTCCATGCCGGATTTTCGGGCTGCGGAGCGAACATTCAGTCTCATTACCCAGGTCGCCGGGCGCGCGGGGCGGTATCTTCCGGACGGAGTCGTGCTGGTTCAGACCTTTCATCCACAGCACAGCGCCATACAGGCGGCCATTGAAGGAAACACCGAAGGCTGGTATCGAGCGGAACTGCTCGAACGAAAAATGCTTGGCTTCCCGCCATTTTCGAGACTGATACGCGTTGTGTTTCGCGGAAAGAACGCCGATCGGGTTCGAAGTGACGGCGATGCATTTGCCGCCGAAGCGCGTCGGGTCCTTGCATCCGGGACGGAGATGCTCGGGCCGAGCGAGTGCCCGCTCTCGGTGGTGAATGGTTCCTACCGGCGACATATTCTGTTTCGAAGCAGCTCTTTCGATCTGATGCATCACGAAGTCGCCGCACTGCTTGCCGGGGTGTCGTCGACGCCGACCGTGTACAGAGAGGTCGATGTAGACCCCGTTGCCTTGCTATGATACGCCTGCCTATAATCACGAATACATGTTGAAGCTTGTATACCATCCTGACGAACTGTTGCGGGAGCAGTCCGCACCGGTCGATACCATTAACGGTGACATTGCCGCATTCGCTCGCGACATGGTCGACTCCATGCACGCAGAGCGGGGAATAGGCCTTGCGGCCGTGCAGGTGGGGCACCTCCTGCGTATGTTCGTGACCGATGTAACCGGTGACGAAGCTCGCGTGTTCATTAACCCGGAAATAACGGCCTTCAGCGATCGTCAGAACAGTATAGAGGAAGGATGCCTGAGCATTCCCGGCATGTACTCGGACGTGAAACGCAGCGAGGCGTGCGAAGTATCGGCCTGGGATGAACACGGACGGCATTTCAGCCTCGAGGCGGACGGCATGCTGGCACGCGTCATTATGCATGAACTCGACCATCTCAACGGCGTGCTGTTTTTTGATCACCTGCGCGCCGGTCGTCGCAGACGCCTGCTTGACCGCTACGAGAAGTCACGACAGAAGGATGCATGATTCATGAGGGTACTCTTTGCGGGAACTCCCGAGTTTGCCGTACCTGCACTCCGGGCACTCGCAGGGAACGACCTCGTCGAGGCAGTACTCACTGCTCCCGACCGGCCAGCGGGGCGGGGCAAGCGCCTGACACCGAGTGCCGTAGCACAGGAGGCAGCGGCGCTTGAGCTCCCTGTTCTGAAGCCAGAGCGTTTGAATGCAACCGCTCGAGAGGCTGTCGCCCGGGTCGAGCCTGATCTGCTTGTCTGCGTTGCCTACGGCCGCATATTTGGTCCTCGCTTCCTCGCACTGTTCCCGTGTGGAGGCATTAATCTGCACCCAAGCCTCCTGCCGAAGTATCGAGGCCCGGCACCCATTCCCGCGGCAATTCTTGCGGGCGAACAGCAGACCGGTCTGAGCGTGCAGTACCTCGCCCGGCAGATGGACGCTGGTGACATCATCCTGCAGAAAACAATAGACCTGGATGGCAGCGAAACGACCGGATCGCTGAGTGAGTACTGCGCCAGCGAAGGTGCGTCGCTTGTCGTGGACGCGGTGCAGGCCATTGAGCGGGGTACGGTCCGTGCCGTACAGCAGAACCACGCCGAGGCGAGTTATTGCCACCTGCTGAACAGCTCGGACGCCTGGATAGACTGGAGCGACAGCGCCGAACACATACACAGGCAGATCAGGGCATATACGCCGTGGCCGGGAGCGCGCACGGTCTTCGGTGATTCATGGGTGCGAGTACACGAAGCGACCGTACTCAGCCATGTGGATCGCGAACCTGCCGCCGGGTCTGCCCCTTCGGGGAGTGTCGTCGGTGTGGACAGTGCCAGTGGAATTCTGGTACAAACCGGGGATGGACTCCTGGGACTGCAGCGCCTGCAGTTGGCGGCGCGCAAACCATTGAGCTGGAAAGACTTCCTGAACGGTGTCGACATGCCGGTCGGCACGGTCTTCCGAACACAAGAGAACTGAATACATGAGCAAAATCGGACAGAAAATTCGAGACCTGTTTCCAAGTGTGAATGACACCCCCGAGACACGATATGTAAAAACCATGTCGTACTCGGTGCTGTTCATGATCGTATTTCTTTCGGTCGCTGGCCTGGCAACCTTTTTGCATTCGCTCGAGGGCGATGCCCAGACGACCGTGCCGGATATGGTCGGCTTGGAGCTCCCGCAGGCACTTATTGCGCTGCAGGAACGGGCCCTTTATCCGCTCGTGCAGCTTCGTACGACCGATGATCCCGCCTTACGGGGATATGTTATTGATCATGTTCCCGCTGCGGGTGCACTGGTGCGAAGCGGGCGTCGTATCGAGGTTGTCGTAAGCAGGGGGGCCGTACTCGATCAGGTCCCGGACTTTACCGGAGAACAGATTGATGATGTCAGGCTCGCCGTGCGTGCGCTGACGGGCGCGGGAGTTCCGCTAATCGAAATCGGAACGGTGCAGCGTATATTCGACGAAGCGACCCCTGGTACGGTCCTCGAGCAGAGCCCGCTCCCGGGAAGCGACGTGACCGGCCCCGTCCGGCTGAATCTGGTCGTCAGCAGGGGAACCGACCTGGGCGAAATAGTCGTACCCGCCTTCTCGGGGCTTTCGTATCAAAGCGTCGTTTCAGAACTCAGCGAACTTGGCCTTGCATTCGCATTTGAAGCCGTACCGCCACCGCCGAATTCGGACGGCGGCGACGTCATTGCCCAGACCCCGTCTCCGGGAAGCAGCGTGCAGGTCGGCAGTGTCGTGAACCTGACCATGAACAGGCCGGCAGATATCCCCGAGGGCGAGGTGTTCGGCATTCTCCGACGCTCGCTTCCGGAATACCCGCTGCTCGTCGAGCTGACACTCGAAGCGATTCTCCCGGACGGATCCCGGGAGACCGTTTCCAGCATCCGGCATCCGGGCGGGCTCATCGGAATTCCGTACGTGGTCCCCGCCGGAACGACACTCGTACTGTCCCGGTCAGACGAAGTACTCGTCCGACAGCAGGTTACAGCCGATTGACACAACAGCAGAGCGGCGCTACCCTCGCGTTAAACAGATCGCGCGAGCGTCGTATAATGGTTATTACCCCAGCTTCCCAAGCTGGTGACGTGGGTTCGATTCCCATCGCTCGCTAATAGGAAAGCCCCACCTTGAGTGGGGCTTTTCTGTTATACAGATGGGAATCGAACCCTATAGCGGGCGTACCAAGCGGGCGTACCGCAGCGATAGCGAGGAACGCTCCGCAAAACGTCAGCGAGGAACGCTCAGCCCTGAGCTGCGGCGCGAGCTCCTTACTTTCGAAAAAAGGTCAGGAACCCGCCCGCGACGATCGAGGCTGCACCGCCGATTAAAAACCACATGGTCTCGTCACGAAATCGTCCGCTGAAGGTCCGTACCAGCTGATCGCCGACTGACTGCGATGCCTGATACCCGAAGTAGACGAGTATGCCACCGATTACAAGTAACACTA
>SKKC01000344.1 GCA_007121695.1 Spirochaetales bacterium
AATGTCGTCGATTGCATCGTAAATTATACTGTACTTGCGTATCTCGACCTTTTCGCGCTCGGCAATTTCTGCGGCGCGCGGTGTCGGGCGTACGTGGAAACCTACGATGATTGCATTCGACGCGCTTGCGAGCATGACGTCGTTTTCGTTAATTGCTCCCGCGGCAGCACGTATCGCGGTCAGTTTGATCTCGGCGGTGCTTAATCCCTCGAGCGAGCTTTTCAGCGCTTCAACGGATCCGTGTACATCGCCCTTCACGACCACTTTCAGTTCCTGAACGTTTCCTTCCTGTATGGTGTCGTACAGGTTATCGAGCGTCACCTTCTTGACGTTCCGTGCGTCCTCGTGTTTCCGGAGTTCCTGACGCTTGTCGCCAACCTGGCGCGCCATTTTCTCGTTTTCGGTAACCTGAAAGGGGTCGCCCGCCTCTGGGATACCGGTCAGACCGAGTATCTCTACCGGCATGCTCGGTGTCGCTTCCTCGATGCGTTCGCCAAGGTCGTTAAACATTGCGCGCACGCGACCGGGGTATACACCAGCTACAAAACTGTCTCCGACACGAAGAGTTCCGCGTTCGATCAGGACGCTTGATACGGTACCACGGCCGGCGTCGATGCGGGTTTCAATTATTTTGCCTTCGGCACGACAATCGTAATTCGCCTTCAGCTCGAGCAACTCTGACTGCAGAGCCACAGTCTCGAGCAGGTCCTTCACACCAGTTCCCTTGAGTGCCGATATCGGCACGAACAGGGTTGATCCCCCCCAGTCCTCCGGGGTCAATTCGAGTTCGCTCAGTTGCTGCTTTACCCGGTCAATATTGATGTCGGGCAGGTCGATCTTGTTCAGTGCGACGATAATGGGAACGTTTGCTTCTTTCGCGTGGTCAATAGCTTCTTTTGTCTGCGGCATGACGCCGTCATTTGCGGCAACAACCAGAATGACAATGTCGGTTATGTTTGCTCCTCGCGCGCGCATGAGCGTAAACGCCTCGTGCCCGGGGGTGTCGAGAAACGTGAGTTTTCCGTGATCGGTATCGACCTGATACGCACCGATGTGCTGTGTGATTCCGCCAAACTCGCCTGCTACCACGTTGGTTTTTCGTATGCCGTCAAGAAGTTTTGTCTTTCCGTGGTCAACGTGGCCCATGACGGTCACAATCGCCGGTCGATGTTTCAGATCGTCCTCTGAATCTTCCTGGGTTGCGATGACTGTCTCGTCGTAAAGATTCACAACGTTCACCGAGCAGCCGTACTCGGACGCAACGATTTCCGCGGTTTCCGAATCGATCTGCTGGTTAATTGTCACCATCATGCCCATTCCCATGAGCTTCCCGATGATGTCCGACGCTTTCAGATTCATTTTCCGCGCCAGCTCGGACACGGTCACGACTTCCATTATGTCGATCTGTTTCGGGACGGGGTTTGCACGCTGCTGTGTTCGTTTCTTGTTGTAATATATCTGCTTTTCGGGCTGCTGCTCGCGTCGCTGGTACCCGCCATCTTTTTTCTTGGACTTCACGAACTTGCGTGCGCCCTGCTTCCCGCCGGTCGCCGGAGGAGCACCGCCGGGAGGCGGCCCACCAGTTCCACCGCGAGGGGGTCCTCCGGGTCGTGGTCCGCTGAAGCCGCCGGGACGGGGGCTTCTCTGTTCGGGCGATACCGGCCTGCTGTCTGCGCGTTCGGCACGCGCCTCGAGTTCGGATGACGACACGTGCCGCCCGGTTCCTCCGGTGCGTCGATACGGCGCAGGCGACGGTCGGGTCGGCTGACGCCTGAAGGTCTGCTTTCGGACTGTCTGCTTCGTCGTTGCGGGCCCCTTCTGTTCGGTGCCGTCGCCCTTCGCGCCCGAGGATTCTTCAGTAGTCGGTGCGTCAGACGCAGGAGGCTGGTCGCCGGTTCCTGCTGATTCGGGTTCGGACTCCGGTGCCGGAGCGCGCTCTTCTGCAGGCGCCTGATCGACAGCCGGGGGGGGCCCTTCTGGTGCGGGTGTACCGGCCGGAGTATCCGCCTTGGTAACGGACTCGGCTTCCACGTGTTCGGGTCTGGACTTTTCAGGCTTTGGCGCGGCAGGCTTCGTGTCGGCTTGCGCGGACGAAGCGGGAGCCTCGGAAGCCGAGCTTTTCGTCTTGCGCTTTACGACAATGCGTGGTTTCTTTCGTTTCGGTTCAGTGCTCTGATCGTCGCCAGCACTGGTTTTCCGATGCTTAATGAGAGTTGCCTTTGGTTTCTTGTTCTGTTCCTGATCTTCTGCCATACGCTTTGTCTGTTGGACTTCAGCCTCCGTTATTCCTATCTTACCGGATTGCCCGCACTTTGTGAAACCGGGTATTACCGCTAATCGCGCACTGTAGGGCCTATTCGTCGTCTTCCTCGTCGTCTTCGATTATCTCGACGCTCTCGCGGACGATTTCCTGAATAAGCTCGACTTCTTCTTCGCTGAGACCTTCGACGGCTTTGAGTTCTTTGGCGGTCATTTGAAGCAGATCGACGACTTCGACGACCCCAGCCGCCTTGAGGCGTTCTACGACGTTTTCGGGGACGTCCGGAAGTTCACTGATAAGCGTGATTTCTTCCTCGTCGTCTTCCTCCTCGTCGGAATCGTCTTCCTCGAATTCTTCCTCGTCGGAACCTTCGAACACCGGTGTGTCCGCTGGCCGATCTTCTTCTGCAATTTCAGGTTCGATGGGAACTTCTTCTTCCACTTCGTCTTCGATAATTTCAACGCTTTCCGCGATGATGCGGTTCAACATGGAGACATCTTCGCTTGAAAGCTCGTCGATGTCGCGCAGATCTTCGTCGCTCATGCCGACGAGTGTCTCGATGAGCTCGATTCCGCGACGCTCGAGGATATCCACGATGCGAGGCGGAATTTCAGGCAGTTCGGCGAGGCGGGTAATTTCTTCTTCTTCCACGTCTCCGAACAATGCGCTGACGGCACGCTTCGTATCCGCTGCGATATCCATCTCGGCGAACTGATCTTCGGTCTTGACGTCGATGTTCCAGTCTGCGAGGCGATTCGCAAGCCGGACGTTCAGACCCTGCTTTCCAATGGCGAGACTCAACTGCGTTTCGGGCACTATCGCGAGAGCCTGGCGTTTCGTCTCATCGAGAATGACCACGCTGCTTACCTCTGCGGGTGACAGCGCGTTCTTGATGAAGCTCCGGGTGTCGACATCGTACTTGAGGATATCGATCTTTTCGCCTTCGAGTTCGCGAACGATCGACTGTATTCGAACTCCTTTCATACCAACGCAGGCGCCGACA
>SKKC01000220.1 GCA_007121695.1 Spirochaetales bacterium
AGGTCACGAGGCGAGCCCCCGTTCTGCGACCGGCTACCATGACAGCGCCTCCAGCGAGAACGTGTCAGCGGGAATCCGGACGCTCGTGTCTATGCTGTCGAAGATCATCTCGGTACCGCTTGAGCGCCTCGTTACGTCGGTAATACGCATGTGCGAGGGGAAGCGGTACCCGTCCTGCTCGCGAATCTCGAGCATTTCGGTTTCCTTGAGCTTGCGACCGTTTCGGGCAAACTGGTGGCTTTCTACGAGTACGTAATCGGCAACATCCACAAAGTAGACCTGCTGCGGATAGGGGACGTTGGTCGTTCGGGCGTCGAGACGTACTTCCCAGACGTCGCGACCGCGTATCGTCGTGCGCCCGATGCGTTCGGCCCGGTAGTCGGACAGAATGCCGCGACCTCCGGTCATATCCTCGTAGCTCAGATCCGAACCAAACAGCGAGTCCCGGAGCGCCGCGCCCTGTATGCGAATAACCTCCCGGGCATCCGGATAGTAGAGATACAGACTGTCGTCGCGGCGAAGGATGCGCTGACCCTGTTCGTCGCGCGAGGTAAACTCGATCAGAAAGCGCTCCTCGCCTTCCGCGTACATGGTAAAGGTCACCGTACGCTCGCCGAAGCGATCGGTAATGATCATGCGCCCTTCGATGTACGCCGCCGAAAAGGTCTGATTGTCTTCCATGCGACGGATTATCTCGTCGCCTGAAGGGTCCTGTGCGAAGACGGCCGCAGCAAGGCCAATACACACAAGGGTGAAAATGCTGATACGTTTCATGATTATTGTACCTCCAGATCTGCTGGCACGCGCCCCGCCTATCGGCGAAGCGCCTCAACCGGGTTAAGTCTCGCCGCCCGTCGGGACGGAAGGAACGACGCTCCTGTCGCAATGACAGACGAGTATGCGAACACGAACAGCAGGCTGCCCATATTCACCGCCGGATAGAGCACGTTCGATATATCCATATCAATGAGTTCCATGGTTGTGCCGAAATCGATCCCGACCCGCCCGAGCACCAGCGCAATCACCGCACCGACAAGCACGCCGATCGCCGATCCGGCAAGCCCGAGAAAGGCTCCCTCGGTAAAGAACAGCCGCACCAGATCCCGGCCCTTCATACCGAGCGCCGACAGAGTGCCGATTTCGCGCGTGCGCTCGTGCACGGTCATCATGGTCGTGTTAATAATGACCGTGCTTCCGAGTACGAAGAACACAAGGGCGAAAATCGAATACACGGGACCCGCCATCTGCAGGTAGGCGTAGCCTCCGGACGCCACCGTCCACGGCGTTGCGTTCAGCTCGTCCCGATTCACTGCCGAAAGCTGCGCCTCGACGGCCGCCTGCAGACCCTCGGTATCGCGCCCGTCACCTTTCACGAGCAGCTCGGTAATCCCGCCTCGCGAACGGAGGAAGTGCTGCGCACGGTCAAGCGGCAGAATATAGGCCGATGATGAAAGCACTCCCAGCGGAAAGTCGGCAAGGCCAACGACGTCGAGCGTGAACGCGTTACTCGCCCGCGCGCGCGTCTGCGTCAGAACGGTAAAGCTGTCACCGACCTCTATGCCGAGTTCGCGGGCAAGCCGGAACCCGACGAGCGCTTCGTTCTGTCCCGCTTCGGGAAGCCTGCCGGATGCGACGAGCACACCAAGGTCCTGGAACGACTGCTCGCGGTTCATGTCGAGTCCCATGCCCATGCTCGCGATTTCCCGGCTGTTCTGTATGGTAACCCCGGCAATACTGACTCGCGGGCTGACCGCGTGCACTTCGTCGAGCACCAGAAGCGAATCGGCAAGTGGCTCAAAGTCGTCGATCATGTACTGCACGGGGTTCAGATACTCGTACTCGTCGAACATCGCATGCCTCAGGCGCACTTCCCCGCTTTCGAAGTTCCAGGAATTGTGGCGCACATCGTTCTGTATTCCGGCGAGCACCGAGAAGAGCAGCGTAATCGACATGGCTGCAATCGCGACTGCCGTAAGCGACAGAACGCTTCGCCGGCCATTCCGGAACACATTCCTGAGTGCGATTCTGTGCAGTTTCATTATGCAGCCTCCTAGTGATCGTCCCGAAGCGTCGCGGTCACCGTCTTTTTCAGGATGCGCCTGACCGGGACCGTGGATGCGATTCCGGCTATGAGCGTCGCTCCGATCGCCGTGTAGAGCATGGTCGGGGCGTTCCATACTCCCACGAGAATCCCGTCCCAGCGGAAGTCCATGTCGACTCCGTCGAGCAGGAACCCGTAGTCGACCCCTACATTCACCAGGAACCACACGAGCAGGGTGCCGAGTACGATTCCTGCGGCAGACCCGACGACACCAATTGCAGCCGCCTCGTAAAAGAACATGCGCCTGATCTCGGCGTTTCGCACACCGACTGCGCGCATCATACCTATCTCGCGCTCGCGTTCGAGCACCGCCATGAGCATGGTGTTGGATATCCCGACGACGGCAATGATGCCGAGCAGAAAGAGGATAATCTGAAATGCTGCGTCCTCTATCTCCATCAGCTCAGCCATTTCCTCATTCATGACGTCGAAGCTCAGAACTTCGATACCCGGTACGTCGGCGACAAGCCGCTCTACCCGCCCGTAGTCGGCTTCAGTGGGGAGCGTTCCGGGCATGCGCACGTGTACGTGCGTGACCGCCCCCTGCATTTCAAGCGCGGTATCAACACGGTCTATCGGCACATACATCGCGCGTCGATTTATCACCGGGTTCGGGGTCTGGAAGATCCCTGCAATTTCCAGATCCATAAGCTGATGAAACCCGTCCCGCGTGCGGGTCGTGATTGTCACCGGAAACCCGACTTCGGCCCCAAGCCTGTCGGCGAGTGAGCGACCGATCAGCAGGCCATCTTCGCCGGGTTCCGGAGCCCTGCCGGACTCGATTGCCCCGAGCAGCCCGAATACATCTGCGTCCCGCTCGAAGTCCACGCCGTAGAACATGGCGTGCATCGACCCGTCTTCGGGAAAGGGATCGTAGCGCACCACCAGTTCCCCGCTGAACGCGATTCGGGCAGTGGCAGACAGACCGTCCGCCCGAAGTGTCTCGATGACGCGCGCAGGTTCTTCCACCAGGCGGTCGAGCGGAAAACGCTGGCGCTCGTCCCAGTAGCCGGGGGCGGTAATGGCGACGTCCCCGGTTTCGTACGTGGAATACAGGCGGTCGCTTTCCCCCACGAACCCCGCGAGCGCCGAGTCCATGGCAATGTAGATGCCAACCCCGGCCGCTATGGCAAGCGCCGTAATGA
>SKKC01000102.1 GCA_007121695.1 Spirochaetales bacterium
AACAGAGTCTCATCCACTGAAAAAGTACTGCAGGAGGCGAGCATGACAATGAAGACAGACAGCAACGTTCGCATGGTTCCGAGAACATACGCAGAAAGCCACGGCACCGACAACGCAGAACCGGGTAGATTTTTGTGCGCCCGTGCTTCACTATACCCGCATCGCATGGGAGTAGCATGAAGATACTTGTTGCCGACGACAGCCGCACCGCTCGAATGCTCATAGAACAGAGCCTGTCGGCCTGGGGATTCGACGTGGTGACGGCCGCTGACGGTCAGGAAGCGCTCGATATATTCTCTTCGGAGGACGCACCTCACATCGGCATAATCGACTGGGAAATGCCCCGCATAGACGGAGCTGCGCTCTGCCGCACACTTCGCTCGGGTTCCCGCACCACACCGCTGTACCTGATTCTGCTGACCGCGCGGAATGACAAGAAGGACATTGCGGCTGGGCTCGAATCCGGCGCCGACGACTACATTCCGAAACCGTTCGACGAAGTAGAACTGAACGCGCGCGTAAACGTGGGAAAACGGGTAATCGAACTGCAGCAGGAGATGCTGAAACAGGAGCGCCTCGAGGGAGTCCTCGAAACAGCCGGAGCCGTCTGCCACGAGTTCAATCAGCCACTACAGATCGTGTCGGCCTACTCGGAAATGCTTCAATCCAGACTTCAGGGTGATGATGAAAACACAGAAACGCTCGAGAACATTCGTGCCGCTGTGCGACGACTCGGGGAACTGACACGAAAGCTCATGAACATTACCCGCCACGAAACCACCGATTACACCGGGGGAACAACAGACTCCGCCCGCATCGTCGACCTCGACGCGGCGTCGGACTCCTGAACGAAACCGAGATACCCGTTATCGAGATCAGATAGATTCCAGGCACGGACTCATGTTCAGTTTTCACCGATAATACAACCTCGACGAAAACAGCTGGGCTTCCCGCTGTAGCGACGAAGAAGGTTCTGCGCCGCGGAACTCGAAGATTGCGAGCGCGATGTGCAGATTCCTGCCGTTCCAGCTCGGCGCGTAGCTGTCGAGCTGATCGGCGGTCCGAAGCGCGAGGGTACGGCCAAGACCGCTTACCGCAGTCGGATACCGGTACTGCTCGCCGTAATACGTTCCAAAGGGGTTTAACGCGATGTATTGCCGCCCGTTCCTGATCCAGCTTCGCATGGGACAGAAGGCAAAGTTGTTGTCGAGACCGGTGTGCTGCGCAATGAGGATGCCCTGTACTCCGTTGCTGACTGCGACCCAGCTGTTGGTAATGTGGTTGTTTATGCTCGAAACTGTAGCATTCCGGGAAAACAGATGATAGTTCAACTCGTATCGGCTCGTGTCGCCGAAGTAATTGTGCTTGATGACACAAAACGGCCGGTTCACGTCTGCGGTGAACGAGGGCAGGATCTCAACCGGGGCGACTTCCCGGTATCGGTGGTCCCACCGTCTGTCGAGGTTTCGAGCCTTGCGTTCGTCCCAGCCGTAGTCCCCGGTCAGGGGCCATTTCACAGAAAGCTCAAGGAAGGTTCGACCTGCCTCGGGTTCGTAGGTTTTCCGCTGAAACGCGCCGGCTGCAACGCAGCCTGGAACCGCAAGGTGGCCGGAAACGTGGTGTCGTCTTTCGACTTCGGCGACAGCAGCGTACTTCTGTTCTGAAAGCGTGCGGCCTCGTCCATACGATATCCATGGAAGCGAGAGCTTAAAACTCGCAACCGGAGGCCTATCGCGACTGGCCGGGACTTCGTCGGAGACATCCCGGCATCCCACGGCGCTTATGCTCGTCTTGCCGGGCGGCAACGTAACGGAACAGAACCCACCACCAATCACATCCGGCAATCGTATGTACCCGTTCACTTCTTCCTCCGACTCGGCGAGAGAGGGAGAGACCCGGAGCGTTCCGTTGTACGACCCTCCGGCCTGTTCCCACGCCGTGTGCGCGAGGTCTCGTGCGCGCTCTGCGTGCGACATTCCGTCGGCAAGCCGGGTCGTGTTCATGACGGGCGACGCCATTCCAAAGTGCGTTGTGGACAGTGCGAGAACCCGCTCGTGGCAGCTTTCGTTCAGGATTTTCTGCACCGCTGAACGGCGCTTTCTGCCCTCGCCATGCTCGTCCGAACGCAGAAGTCGGGATGCCTGCTCTGCATAATCGCGCGCCTCCTGAATAATTGACCAGAGCTGCGTGTTCTCCCATTTCTCGGCCCACGAAGAATATCCGTCAAAACTCCCGTCCGCCGTATCCTGCCCGATCGAGATTTCACCGACCGTGTCGTGTGTCGCCAGATACGCACCCGGTGTGGTGAACTGCAGCCAGGGAAGGTCCGACACCGACCGCACCAGGCGGTAGAAGCCGTCGAAGGAGGGAACAACGCGCGACAGTACGGGAATGCGCATTCCTGCCCAGAACTCATCGTCTGCATCGGCATCGATAATCAGAAGAAGATCTCGCGGTGTGTCCTGCTTCGAGAGATCGCGATACATGCCTTTGAGCCAGCGACGCAGCGACAGGTAGTGATCGGCAATGTCGCCGTGATTGTACGCAGGGAGGAGCGTCATTGATCCGTCGACCTCAGGTGACACGAGCTTCAACGGATTGTAGCGTTCGACGAGCGACAGTGGCGGTACAAAGGTGCTGAACGCATTGAATGGAATTGCGCTGTAGTACAGGCTTATGTTCTGTATGCCCTCGTCCGGATACACGCGCAGAAACGACGGCGTATACATACTCTCCTGCGGGCGAAGAATCGGCTCCCAGGAGTCGAACAGATCGTCGAGCCCCGAGCCACCCGTGTTTGTCCGCAACAGTTCGCACTGCATCTGGAACTCTTCCGGTGTGCACGCGGATATGAGCCCGTTGTTGTAGCTCATGACCTCGATCTCGTCGCGCATTGCCGGATCACGATCCGCCGAGGAGCGAGCCTGAATACGCGAGACAAGCTGCGGGGCGTGCTCGCGCATCATCTTCTCGAGACTGTAGTAATTCTCTATGTCCCAGGTGCCCCGAACCGGCACGCCTTCGGCGTTCAGCCGGTCCAGGTCGTCGAGCAGCCCCGTAATGACGCGGATGTCCTTTCCGATGCCCCGCTCGTCGAGCGAGTCACCGCGATATGAGTGGTAGAAGTTCACGTGGAACCGAAACGCGAGGTGTATGTGAGGGCCGGCTTCAATATCGGGTCTGTTCATCGTGATTTCATGATATCATTGCCTCCAATAAGGAGACAGTACATGAGTAGTG
>SKKC01000388.1 GCA_007121695.1 Spirochaetales bacterium
CGCGTCATGCAGGTGTTAAGCCGGAGAACGAAAAACAATCCGGCGCGTCATGCAGGTGTTAAGCCGGAGAACGAAAAACAATCCGGTCCTTATCGGTGAACCGGGCGTCGGCAAGACGGCAATCGCCGAAGGACTCGCCCGACGCATCGTGTCCGGGGATGTTCCAGACAGCCTCAAGGACAAGCAGCTGCTCGCGCTGGATATCGGGAGCCTCGTTGCCGGGACCAAATTTCGGGGCGAGTTCGAGGAGCGTCTGAAAGGCGTCATTAAGGAAGTCGGTGACAGCGACGGGCGCATCATTCTGTTTATAGATGAAATGCACACGCTTGTCGGCGCGGGCGCGGCCGAAGGCGCGGTGGACGCGTCGAACCTCCTGAAGCCCGCGCTTGCCCGGGGAGAGCTTCGCTGTATCGGTGCGACGACACTCGACGAGTATCGCCAGCACATCGAAAAAGACGCGGCGCTCGAGCGGAGGTTCCAGACGGTGTTCGCTTCCGAGCCGTCGGTGGAGGACACCGTGGCGATACTCCGGGGACTGAAGGAACGTTACGAGGTTCACCACGGGGTGCGAATCACAGACGATGCGATTATCGCCGCGGCAACCCTGAGTAACCGCTACATAACAAGCCGCTTTCTCCCGGATAAGGCCATTGACCTGGTAGACGAGGCGGCGAGCAGGCTCAAGATCGAAATCGAGAGCCAGCCGGTGGAGCTCGACACCCTGCAGCGGCGTATTCTGCAGCTTGACATAGAGCGGCAGGCGCTGTCCAAGGAAACAGATACTGCCAGCGTTGAACGACGGGATCGACTCGACGCCGAGCTTGCTGAACTGAAGTCGCAGCGGGACACCATGCAGCTGCAGTGGCAGAACGAGAAAGACATAATCGAGGAAATTCGCGAGCTGAAGCAGCGAATCGAGAACCTGAAACTCGACGAGGCGCGCTACGAACGGGAGGGAGACCTCAACAAGGCCGCCGAAATCAAACACGGCCTTGTTCCCAGGGCGGAAATGGAGCTCGATGCAAAGACACGCGACATGGATGAACTCAGCGGGGAATCGCGTCTGCTGCGCGAGGAGGTCGGCGACGAAGATATCGCAAAAGTCGTGTCGTCGTGGACAGGTATTCCGGTGTCGAAGATGCTCAAGAGCGAGATGGAGAAGCTGCTCGACCTCGAGAACATTCTCGGTCGTCGGGTGATCGGGCAGGGCGAGGCCATAGAGGCGGTGAGCGACGCAATACGCCGCAACAAGAGCGGTCTGAGCGACCTGAACCGGCCGAGTGGGGTATTCCTGTTCATTGGTCCGACGGGGGTCGGAAAGACTGAACTTGCGAAGACGCTTGCCGAGTATCTGTTTAACGACGACAAGGCGCTGACCCGCATCGACATGAGCGAGTACATGGAGAAGTATTCGGTCAGCAGGCTCATTGGTGCCCCCCCGGGCTATGTCGGATACGAGCAGGGCGGGCAGCTGACCGAGGTTGTCCGACGTCGTCCGTACTCGGTACTTCTGTTCGACGAGATAGAGAAGGCTCACCCGGACGTGTTTAACGTATTTCTGCAGCTGCTCGACGAGGGGCGTCTGACCGATGGTCAGGGACGGCAGGTGGATTTTCGAAACACCATCATTATCATGACGAGCAACATAGGAAGCGATCTGATTCTTGCTGCCGAGGATCCGGCCTCGGTTCTTCCGCAGGTGCAGGAGCGGCTTCAGGGGATGTTTAAACCGGAGTTTCTGAACCGGCTCGACGAGACCATTATGTTCCACCGCCTGTCTCAGGAGCAGATCGCAAAGATCGTCGACCTTGAAGTGGCACGGGTGGCAACGAGACTCGCCGAGAGGGATATGAGCGTCGTTCTGGGAAATAACGCAAAGGATTTTCTTGCCCGTGTCGGCTTTGACCCGGCATACGGTGCCCGGCCACTGAAGCGGGCGATCACGGCACACCTGCAGAACCCGCTTGCGAAGAAGCTGCTCGCAGGGGAGTTTCTCGAAGGTGACGCGATACATATTGGCGCCTCTGAACACGAGCTGATATTCACGAAAGAATGAACACACAAACACAAGGAGAGAGTATGGCAACGATCATGACGGAGATACAGGAACGTCGAGCGCGGCGTGCGATCGACGAATCGAAAGAGGTACCGTCGGAGCTTGTGGACAGGCTTCTGAACGCTGCGCACATGGCGGCGAGCTGCTCGAACAAGCAGCCGTGGAGATTTCTGGTCGGCGACGCGGACCCGGTCAGGCAGACGCTCAGGGACCACCTGCTCGGAGGCAATTACTGGGCGCAGAAGGCGCCGGTACTCATGGCCGTGGCAACACGGCTTACCGACGACGCCCGCCTCGACGAGGGACGCGATTACGCACCATTCGATACGGGAATGGCGGTCGCGCACCTGCTGCTGCAGGCGACGCACGAGGGGCTTATCGCTCACCCCATGGCCGGGTTCAAGCCCGGGCCGCTGAAAAAGGAACTGGGCCTGCCCGAAGATGTCATTGTGTACGCACTTATTGCCGTCGGGTATCCCGGGGACGAGTCACACCTGAACGACAAACACCTCGAAAGCGAGCACAGCGAGCGCGACCGGAAGCCTCTCGAAGAGGTCGCGTCCCGCGAGGCATTTCCCTACGAGGACGCCGAATAGCCTGTATGCCGTGCCGGGGCGGGTGTGAGCACACAGCCGCCCCGCAGACGGACTATCGTCCGACAAGTCCGAGTGCCGGCACCTGTCGCGGCTCGGCGCCGGTCTGTATGTTGCCCGCTGCGTGATCCTCTATAACGATCGCAGTAGCGTGGCCCCAGTAGGTACCGATCCCGACGTTGTGTCCACGATTCGCAAGCGCGCTCTGCGTCGCCTGTGGAAATCCGTTCTCGAAGAGAAGGCGGTTCTGCACGTTGTAGGGGAAGAACGTCGTCGGGAAACTGCGTACGTCAAAGCGAGGCATATCGACCGCCTGCTGCGCGGTCATGCCGAAATCGAGTATGGCCATGACCTGCTGCAACTGTCCCTGTGGTTGGAAATCCGCCCCGGTAACACCGCCGAGTACGAACGGGCGTCCGTCTCGCATGACTATGTAGGGCATGGAGGTATGACGCACGCGTTTTCCCGGCGCGATCGCGTTTGGACTGTCCGGGTCGTTGCTCATGAAGGTCATTCGCTCGTTCATGTGAATACCGGTGTCTCCGGCAACCATGAAGATAATGCCGATGCTCGTGGTCACCGCAGCCGCGTTCCCGTAGCGGTCTATTGCGTGCAGCGTTGTGGTATGTCCGGGCGTCGGGCCCGAGAGCAGGTCATTCATCGGCCAGCTCCTGACCCGATTTGGTGATATCAGCGCGGCCTGCCGGGACAGATAGTCGTCCGATATCAGGTAGTCAACGTCGATATCGATAAAGCGAGGGTCTCCGATAAATCGTTCGCGATCGGCAAATGCAAGTTTCAGCGCTTCTGCCTGCCGGTGAACGGTTTCTGCCGAATGCACCTGCAGCCCGCTAAAATCGAAGTTGCGCATCATTCCGAGCGCCTGGAGCATCGCGATTCCCTGGCTGTTCGGCGGGTTCTGCAGTACCTGATACCCTCGATAGTCAATTGCGATGGGCTCTTTCGGTTCGACCCGCTCCATATTCGCGAAGTCGCTGAAGGTCAGAAGGCCCTGATTTGCACGGGAATAGGCTGCAATGCGTTCCGCGATCGGACCGCGATAGAAATGATCCTCGGCAGCTTTGAGCGCTTCAATTTCTCCGCGACCACGAGCGTTCTCGTAGGCTCTCGTGACCTCGGCGAAGGTGTTCGCGAGGTTTTCGTGCCTGACGGTTGCACCCGCTGACAGCAGATTGTTGTTGCGAATGTAAATCGCTGCGGTGTCGGGCCACTGACGTATCTGAGCTTCGCGAGACCCGAGATACAGACGCGAAATGCTGCTCAAGGGGTGGCCGTCGCGGGCAATGCGTTCAGCCTCCGCGGTGAGCTCTCCGAGGGGGCGTGCCCCGTGATCACGAAGCAGTGCCATCCATCCGGCCCACGCACCGGGCACTATTGAGCGGTGTATGCCGGGACGGCTGAAGTAGGCCCTGTCCTGAAACCGCTCTATCGTTGCGGCCATGGGTGTCGGACCGACTCCACCATAGGCTGTTGTGGCGTCCGTCACGGCGTCGTAGTACAGCATCCACGTGCCACCACCGAACACACTCGAGAGCATGGGCTCAACGACCGTGAGTACGGCAGACATGGCGAAGACCGCGTCGGCTGCCGTGCCGCCCCGTTCGAGCACGCGCATGCCGGCTTCAGTTGCAAGCTCGTGCTGTGAAACCGCCGCGATTGCGCCGACCTCCGGCTGCGTCGCAGCGCCGCCTCGTATGCTCCGTGCCAGGCGCACCGGTGAGTCCGGGTTTGCGAAGTGACCGGCTGCCTCGAGTATTTCCTGTTCTGCTGCGCTGAGACTCGCGGAGTCAACCGTTTCGCGTCCCTCTGCGCCAAGTCTGTAGGTACCTGGTTCACCGGCACGGGATGCTTCCAGAACTGCCGTAGCGAGTCGCTCCATATCAGCAAGAACCAGCGAGTTGAAGGTGTGTTCAGAGGGAACGAATGCGGCGTTTTCTCGAAATGCACGTGCAAATGATTCGTAGGCTGCAGCAGCGCTTGTGCTGTACGAAGCACTGTACCGGCGGTCCCATACCTGCTGCTCGCTGCGCAGTTCGCTGTGCCGGTTCACGTAGTCGAAGCGGGCCTCGACTATGGCTTCATTCTCCACGACGACCTGCAGGACCGGATGCCAGCCTTCTCCATCGGACCCAGGGCCGTAGACCAGAAACATGCCGTCCTGCAGGGCAGCAGGACCACAGGCGGCCAGAGAAAACACCAACCCTGCCAACATTACTTTCAGAACATGCATTACTGTTGTTGCTCGCATACTGTCGTCCAAGATAACCCGAAACGCCACTGAAGTGTCAGTACCTTTGCGCTGCTTTTTCTGCGTTGACAGGCGGTGACTGGCTCTGTAGCTTGGCGATGAGGGAGAAACATGGGGAAACTGTGGGATAAAGGCTATACGCTTGATTCGCTTATAGAGGCGTTTACCGTCGGAAACGACTATGAACTGGACCAGTCGCTGGTCGTGGCAGACTGTCTGGGCAGCATGGCGCACGCTCGCGGCCTTGCGCGTGCAGGAATCATTTCGGACGACGACGCGCATGCCCTTGTCGACGAGCTTCTGCGCATCGCCCACGACGCGGCAAACGGCAGCTTTCTGATACGCGCCCAGGACGAAGATGCGCATACAGCCATCGAAGCCGCGCTGACGGAGGCACTCGGAGACCTGGGAAAGCGTATTCATACCGGGCGATCGCGGAACGATCAGGTCATTACGGCGTTGCGACTGTACGGTCGCGCGGCAATCTGGCAGGTTATGGACGCGACTGCGGAAACCTGTGACGCCCTGTTTTCTCTCGCTGAAGCGCACGCACAGACACCCATGCCCGGGCGAACACACCTTCAGATCGCAATGCCGACAACCTTCGGCCTGTGGGCCGCATCCGTAGCCGAGGCGCTGACAGACGATCTGGAGCTGCTTGCCACCGCCAGGCGACTGTGCGACAGGGGTGCGCTCGGCTCAGCAGCGAGTTACGGTGTGCCGCTGCCGCTTGACCGGGCGTATACCTCTGATCTTCTTGGTTTTGAGCGATTGCAGAACAATGTTCTTGCCGTGAACAATTCACGCGGGCGGCTCGAGCTCGCTGTACTGTCGGCGCTCGAGTCAATCCTGCTTACCCTGTCGAAAATGGCGACCGACCTGATTCTGTTTTCGCTTCCGGAAATCGGCTATGTGTCGCTTCCCGAAGGGCTGTGCTCGGGGTCGAGTATCATGCCGCAGAAACGGAACCCGGATGGTCTTGAACTGCTGCGCTCGCGCAGCGGGGTTGTTGGCGGATACGCTTCGACGGTGCGCAACATCGTTCGTTCGCTTCCAAGCGGGTATAACCGTGACTTCCAGGACACCAAAGAGCCCTTTCTCCGGGGGCTGGCAATGACGGCTCTGGCAGTCCGGGTAGCCGGGCGAACCATCGAAGCGCTGGAAGTTCATCCTGAGCGGCTCGTGAAGGCCCTGGTACCAGAGGTGTACGCGACAGACGTCGCACTTGATCGCGTGCAGGGAGGCGAGAGCTTCAGGGATGCCTACCGATATGTAGGTACACATCTCGACGATCTCGGATCGTATCAGTTCGATACGGCGCTCGAGCGACGCACCGGTATTGGTATGCCCGGTTCACCCGGTTTCGATACAGGGCGGGAGGCCCTCGGACGTCTGCTCGAGCACGAACGCGGGCGTCAGCGGCAGGCTCAGGCCGCACTCGCGGCGCTCGCTGGTGAAGATCTGGTGATCAGCGCTCTATGATGGTTCTTACCGTCGACGTCGGTACGACGTCTACCAAGGCAACCTGTGTCCAGGATGATGGATCTATCGGACGCATCGTACGCGGTGCGACGCCACCGGGAACAGCCGGGGCGAGCGCATGGCTTCGCTGTGTATCGGCTGCCTGCCACGAGGCGCTCGACGGCAGGCAGCCCGACGCGATCGTTTTCAGCGGGAACGGGCCAACGGTCGTACCGGTAGACAGTGACGGCCAGCCGACCGCTGACCCGCTCATGTGGCACGACAACAGATCGGTCGAGCGGGTGACCGGAGCGCGGAGTTTCTTTCTGCAACGCATCGCGTGGTTGTATCGGACAGACCCTGCGGCCGCCGAACGTACGAGATGGTTTCTCAGTTGCCCCGAGTACTTTATGTGGGCTCTCAGCGGCGAGGCGGTGACTATCCGGCCGAACGAGCGTTTTACCCCGTTTATCTGGGACGCCGAACAGGCAGGTCTGTACGGCGTGGAAGCGCATAAACTGCCGCCCTTTGTCAGTACGAGTGATCGCACACCCGCGGTCGCCGGCGGGCGAGGGGAGGGCTGGGGGCTCTGCGACGGAATCCCGATTATCGCTGGTGGCTATGACTTTCTCATGAGTCTTGTGGGGACCGCGACGCTCAAACCCGGACGGACCTGCGACAGGGCCGGAACCAGCGAGGGAATCAATCACTGCGCCGATCACCCTGCAACCGATACGCGGCTGAGGTCCCTGCCACACCTCATGCCGGACACGTACAACGTCGCGGGCGTACTTTCGAGTACGGGTCGACTGTTCGAGTGGTTTCGCAGCATCAGCGGTCAGAGAAACGTGCCCTACGAGCGTATGGTTGAACAGATTATCGGGCGCGAGCCGGGGAGTACGCCGTGGTTTTTTCCGTCCCTGCACCAGGGGGCGAACTGGGAGTTCGCCTCGGGCATGTTTATCGGACTCGGTGCCGAACACGACGCAGTCGATATGGGACGGGCTGTTGTCGAAAGCATAGGCTTTGCCGTCCGGGAATCTGTCGAAATGCTGATGGATGCAGGATTCGACGTTTCGACGCTTCGGTCATGCGGCGGTCAGAGTCGAAACAGTCTCTGGAATCAGATGAAGGCCGATATTACCGGGGTTACCGTAGAGGTCCCCCAGGTTCGCGATGCCGAACTCATCGGGAATGCAATCGCAGGCTATGTCGGACTGGGAGTTTTCGACCGCCTCGATGAAGCTGCCGACCGGATCGTGCGCATAGAGCAGAGTTTCCAGCCCGACGCGAGTCGCTACGCCATGTATACCGACTGTTTCCAGTCCTACTGCAGCCGCTACGCAGGGTTTCGGGTGGCGTTTTCGGAGGCAACCTCCTCGTAGTATATTGGAGGCGAGGAGGCCTTCGTCCATGTTTTTCTTCTTCGGCTATCCCATCATTTTTCTTCTCCCCTTTTTTCTGGTGCTTCTGGCTTTGCGGGCCGGCGGGCGCTCGCTCGGCAGTTCACACCGGCATCCGTTGTACGGAAACGATGCGTACATGGACTCGGCGTTGCAGCGCCAGCTTCGCGGTATTGAAGCGCGTATCTTTCGACTTGCGTACCGTATGAATGGCGTAATTACGGTCAGCGACGTTGTCGTGGATCTCGGCATCGGTTCCGAAGAGGCGCAGGCCTTTCTTGACCGGCTGGTCGACAGTAACCGGGTCAGGATCGACGTCGCAGATGACGGAGTTGTGACCTACAGCTTTCCAGAAATTGTACACAGGCTGGGTATGAAGGACTCACGGTAACTACCGCCGGCTCATCAACACCAGAGTGGCGAACAGTCGAAAAAAAAACCGGCCGTGTTACCAGGTAACAGGCCGGTTTTTGTTCGTTCAGGGTGGATCAGCCGACGGCTTCCTTTCCCTTTTCTCCGCTGCGTATGCGGATTGCTTCTTCTATCGGGAGAACGAAGATCTTGCCATCTCCGATCTCTCCGGATCGTGCGCCACGGATAATCGCGTCCACGGTCGTCTGCACGAACTCGTCGTTTACCGCAATCTCCAGTCGTGTCTTCTTCAGAAGATTCACCTCTGTAACAACGCCCCGGTAGCTTTCCGTGTAGCCCTTCTGCTGGCCGCAGCCGACAGAGTTTGTAACCGACATCTTGAAGACTTCCGCCTTGAAGAGTTCCTCTTTCACCGCCGTAAGCTTGTACGGCTGAATGTATGCAATGATAAGTTTCATATCTTCATGCCCCCACAATTACATGTTGCTGAAGATCTGGAATCCACTGTAGGACTCCATGCCATGTTCGGAGATGTCCAGACCAGTGAGTTCTTCTTCCTCGCTGACACGGAGCACCTTGGCTGCCTTCAGGATGCTGAACAGTATGAGCGCAGTGACCATGGTCCATGCGAATACTGCCACTATACCAATTATCTGAACGATGATGTCTCCACCGCCGAAGATACCAACTGCCAGGGTACCCCATGCACCACACACACCGTGTACGCTGACCGCACCGACAGGGTCGTCTATGTGAAGCTTCTTGTCGAGAACCTCGACCGATGCAACGACGATCAGACCTGCGATGATACCGACGATAATCGCCCAGCCCGGGCTGATCACGTCAGGACCGGCGGTAATACCGACAAGACCTGCGAGTACACCGTTGAGGGTCATCGAGACGTCGGGCTTTCCGAACCAGATCCAGCTCAGGAACATGGCACCAACCGCACCACCAGCCGCCGAAAGTGCTGTCGTTACGAATACGACTGCAATGTCGAAGTCCACGCCGCTGAGCGTGCTTCCACCGTTGAACCCGAACCAGCCGAACCACAGGATAAATACACCAAGCGCGGCCAGCGGTATGTTATGACCGGGAATGGCCTTAACGGTCGTCTTGCCGTCTTTCTTGACGTACTTGCCCTTTCTCGCACCAAGCACGATCGCTCCAGCGAGCGCTGCCCAGCCACCGGTGGAGTGGACGATTGTTGAACCGGCAAAGTCTGCAAAGCCCAGTTCATCAAGGAAACCGCCACCCCAGGTCCAGTGGCCGACAACAGGGTAGATAAGGGCGGTCAGAACGATCGAATAGATCAGGTATCCCCTGAACTGCGTCCGTTCTGCCATGGCTCCACTGACGATTGTCGCCGCGGTCGCCGCAAACACTGCCTGGAACATCCAGTCAATGTAGACTTCATGCATGGCCGTTCCATCGGGATATGCAAGGAAGAATCCGTCGGCGCCGAACAAACCGCCCACGGATGTTCCATACATGATTCCCCAGCCAATCGCGAAGTACACGATAAGGCCTGCGGCGGCATCCATCACGTTTTTCATGATGATGTTACCGGCGTTCTTCGCTCGTGTGAGACCGGTTTCCACCATGGCAAACCCTGCCTGCATGAAGAAAACCAGAGCCGCTCCGAGGGCGAGCCAGATCATGTCAAACGAGTCGCGGAACAGAGTCATGTTCTCGACACTTACTTCTACCGGATCGCCAAACTGGCCGAATGCGGCTCCACCGCCGACCAGAAGACCCAGTAGCACCAACAGTACAACTGCGCGTTTGTGCATTACGCGTTTCCTCCTCCACTTGTGTAGTGGTAACGAAAGTTTATTCGGTTTTTATACAGCAGGAATCGTGCCAACTTTTGAAAAACGGGCGTACCGAGGAGGCCGGGAAACGTGCTGAAAACGTATAAAATATTCATACAGAAGAATTTAGGAAAATCGCTGGTGGTACACTTTTCCATGTCGACCTGGATAATGCGAAGGTCCAAGGCATGCATAAACGCTGTATAACCTACGTAAATGTATTTTTAGCTCTTAAAAAATACGAAAATGTAGCTTATGGCCAAAGCTCAAACGATTGCGTGTTGTTTTCTGAAAAGAAAGGATTTGCGCGCTACCAGCTGGTAGGTTTACGAGTGGTAGCCAGCGGTCAGGAGCGATACAGGCGCGGGTCTATGTCGTGTTTTTGCACTCGCAGACCCATGACCCGTTCGGTAACCCCGAGCAGCCTCGCGGCGCGAGCCATGTTGCCCTTTGTGCTCTTCAGCGCGTCCAGCAGCAGCTCTCGCTCAAGATTGTCCAGAGCTTCCTGCAGCGAGCTGTTCAGGCGGGTATCGGTGCTTTCTGCGCTCTGCAGCGAAGGTGGCAGATGGTGACTGTGTATAACTTCGTCGACACTCAACAGGACAGCGCGCTCGATGCAGTTCTCGAGCTCTCGCACATTCCCGGGCCAATGGTAATTCATGAGCAGGTCAATTGCGGGCGTGGAAATGCGTCGTATCGTGGTGTGATTCTGCTGTGAATACTTCTCGATGAAATGATCCGAGAGCAGGAGGATATCGCTCTTGCGTTCGCGCAGTGGCGGAATATGAATGGGGAATACGTTCAGCCTGTAGTAGAGGTCTTCCCTGAAATTACCCGATTCTATGTCCTCTTCAAGATTCTTGTTCGTCGCGGTAATGATTCTGACGTTCGTTCGAATCGTTTCGTTTCCACCGACGCGCTCGAACTCCTTTTCCTGCAATACCCGCAGCAGTTTGACCTGCGTGGTAGCCGACAGATCGCCGATTTCGTCGAGAAATATGGTGCCTCCGTTTGCGAGCTCGAACCGGCCCTTTCGGGTCGAGATTGCGCCGGTGAAGGCTCCTTTTTCGTGGCCAAACAGTTCGCTTTCGATAACTGTCTCGGGGAGGGCTGCGCAGTTGACCTTAATGAATGGTTTGTTGCTGCGGTGGCTGTTGAAGTGTATTGCCTGGGCGACAAGCTCTTTTCCGGTGCCGCTTTCGCCGCGGATCAGTACGGTTGCCTCGCTCCGCGAGACCTGCGCTATCATGTCGAACACCGCCTGCATGGCGTTGCTCGAACCGACGATGTTCGCCGGGCGAAAGCGTTCCCTCAGTTCTTCCTGCAGCCGCGTGTTCTCTTCTTCGAGAAACCGTTTCTCTTCCATGACTGTCTGGCGAAGCTTCACAGCCTGCGCGATCAGCGACGAGACAATCGAGAGCAGCCGGACATCTTCTTCGAGAAGGTCCTGGTGTACGGCGGGGCGGTCTACGCTGAAGGTACCAATGGTTTCGTTGCCGATTTTTACGGGAACACAGATAAAACTGGTAACTGCGTGCTCTGTAGCCTGACGGACACCGGTTCGGTCGAGAAAGGTCGGGTCCTGCCCGACGTCGGGGATTACCATGGGTTTGCCGCTCTGCACAACCTTGCCGGTAATTCCCTCGCCGACAAGATAGCGGCCACGCTGGCGCTGTGATTCGGTCAATCCATAGGCAGCTTCAGTAATAATTTCGCCCGTCTGCCGGTTTAACAGCGTAATGGCGCCGCGGCTCATGCCGAGCCCGTCAACGACTGCATCGAGAACCGGCTGCAGCGTCTGCTTGATATCGAGGCTCTGGTCGAGAATCTGGCTTATACTGAAAAGAAGCCGGAGTTCTTCGACCCTGTCTCGCGTGGACGCGCCCGGAGTATCTGCAGGAGAGTAAGGGAATGAGCAAGGTGGCTCATTCCCTTACTCTCC
>SKKC01000122.1 GCA_007121695.1 Spirochaetales bacterium
TGCAGCGGGTGCTGGGCGCGAAAAACATACAAAACGCGCGTTGGGGTGCAATGCTCGCGGGACTGCTGAAACTGACTCCGCTGTTTATTATGATGCTCCCGGGCGCCTTCGCAGTAACCCTGCTTCCCGGCCTCGAAAATGCGGACGATGTGTTTTCGACTCTCGTTCAGGAGTTCCTTCCGGTCGGCATAACCGGGATTGTGCTCGCGGCAATCCTCTCTGCCATTATTTCAAGCGTCGACTCGGCGCTGAATTCGGCTTCGACCCTGCTGACGCTCGACTTCGTCGAACCGGCGAAGGGAAGAAAACTCGAACCCCGTGAAAGCCGCCGAATCGGCACCTTTGCGACGCTCGGTTTCATGGCGGTTGCCGCGATCTGGGCGCCGTCCATACAGGGCTTTCCCGGCCTGTTCGCGTACATTCAGGAAATGTTCGCCTATATCGTGACCCCGGTTGTCGCGATATTCATTGTCGGATTTTTCTGGGAGCGCGCGAACGGAAGCGCGGCAATTACCACACTCATTGCGGGCCATAGTATCGCAGCGGTGACCTTCGCGCTCGTACAGACGGGCGTCATACAGATACATTTTCTGTACGTCGCGAGCATCCTGTTCCTCGTATCCTGTGGGCTTCTTGTGCTCACCAGCCTGAGCATCGGAGATGCACCAGCCGCTGACAAGGTAGACGATCTGACCTTCAGTCGCCGCGACCGCACACCCGAAGGCTCGGTACGGTGGTACCAGGACTTCCGGCTCCACGCCGGGGTGGTCGTGGGGCTTACCGTTGTGATGTTGATTGTCTTCTGGTAGTCGTAACAGCGGCTATTGGGTGACGAGCGACCGAATCTCACTGCAGAGGTCAGCCCGGGCTGCTATACAGTTATCGGCAAGCCAGTCTTCGCCGCCGTCGATACGCTCGAACAGACCACCCGCTTCGGTAATTATCGGACCAAGCGGAGCGATGTCCCAGGGCGACATAATCGGATCGAGTGCGAGATCAGCCCGACCGCTTGCGAGAAGCAGGTACGCGTACGCGTCTGCCCATGTGCGCACCATGCCGGCGGACTCGAAAATACGCCTCGCGTAGTCCGGTCGCCGTGCGTACAGGTCAGCCGGGTCGCACATGAGTACTGTCGCCGAATCTAGTGCCGGTGCTCGACGCATTTCCGTTCGGCGACCGTTGTAGAACGCGCCGTGTCCCGTAAGCGCGCTGACGGTTTCCTCGGTCATGGGATTCCGGATAACACCGATAACAGGCGCGCCGGTCTGCTCGTGTGCTCGACCGCGCTCCGCCTGCTGATCGCTGACACCCACGAGTACCGTGAACAGCGGTACCCCCGCGACGAAGGACTTCGTCCCGTCTATGGGGTCAAGATACCAGGTAAAGCCTGTCGATCCGTCGGTATTTCCGAACTCCTCGCCGACGATTCCGTCGTCAGGGTACCACTGCGAAAGCAGCTCCCGCATAAGTTTCTCGGTGTCGCGATCTGCATCGGTCACCGGAGTGGCATCTTCCTTGTAATCGACCGTAAAACTTCGTCGATGCCAGGCAGACACATTCTGTCCTGCGATGCGTGCGAGCAGCTCGGCTGCGCGAAACCGTTCGAACCGGGCTTCGTCCCGCCGTTTCGTGTCTTCGGTCATGGTATGCTCCTATCTGCCTGCCATCTCGCGATCTGCATCGCGCTTCAGATCTTTCTGCTTGATTGTCTCGCGTTTGTCGTGCAGTTTCTTTCCCTTGCACAGACCTATGGTGACCTTTACATAGCCGCCTTTCAGGTGCATGTCGAGCGGGACAAGCGTATATCCGCGCTCGCGCGTCTTCTTCGAAAGTCGCTCGATCTCCCGCTTATGCGCGAGCAGTTTGCGCGTCCGGGTTGCCTCGTGGTTCCACACCCCGGCATTCGTGTGCGGGGTAATGTGTACACCAATGAGCCACAGCTCTCCGTCCCGAATCCTGGCATACGAGTCGGTAAAGTTGAACTTGCGATCCTTTACTGACTTCACTTCGGTACCGCTGAGTTCAATGCCGCACTCTATCTGTTCTTCGACGTGAAACTCGTGAAATGCTTTCTTGTTCTTGACGAGCAGTTTTTCCATATTTTTTCTCCCGCTCAGTCGACCGCTGCGAGAACGATACGAAACCCGAGAAAGGGCGTCGCCCAGCTGGCATTCTGTCCTCCGCGACTCTCGATGCCAATGGCAGCCCTCGGGTTCGCCCACGAGCCGCCGCGTACAACCCTCGGAAACAGGTTTCCAGTCGCCGAATCGGCAACCTCGTGTTCCAGACGAAGCGTCCCGGACGCTCGATACCAGGGGTCGGCAGTCCACTCCCACACGTTTCCAAGCATGTCTTCAAGCCCGATACGACCGGAACGCTCACCGTTCAGGGCAGCAGGCCCCGAGGTGCGCGAGAATGCGTGGGCCGATGCTTCGTAACCGAGCCTGTCGAGGGCAGCAGCCCAGGCCCATTCTGCCTCGACCGGAAGCCGGGCTTCGACGCCTGGCCCGATCGCCGCGAGCTCGCTCGAGTACCGCGCGTTGAACCACGAGAGGTACGCCATTGCCGCATGCCAGCTGACGCCGGTGACCGGCAGATCGGACGCCGCGACGTCGAAACCTGCAAGATACCCGTGATCGACAAGCCCGTCCGCTGCACGCTGCTCCTTCGATGCGGGTGACCACTCGGGGCTGTCCTGCAGAAATCGCGAGAACTCTCCGACCGATACCGGTCGGGTCGCCATAAAGAACTCGTCGACCGAAACGCGTTGCCGGCTCTGTGAGCGATCGTCCACTCCAAGGCCACCGCTGAATCCAAGGAGCACGTCCCCCGCGGGAACCGGCTGAAACGAAACACCGCCGGCCGTCAGGCGCCCTCGGCTGCGCGCGACCGAGGCCGAAGCCGCGACTGTATCCGGGTAGTCGTTTTCGAGATCCCGATCCGCCGCGAGCTCCTGTTCGTAGCGAGGGTCCGAGCGAAGCGCCTGCGACGCGTCGGTGGGCAGAACCCCCGAAAGCCATCGCATCCAGGTGTGAGAATTAACTTGAAACTGTCTGAAAAAAGCGACAATGCCGTCAGTATCAGACAACTCAGGAGCCTCGGTATCGGGGTTCAACGCGGCAAGCGCCTGTAACAGATCCCGGAGAAGCGGTGCCGACGTTACATCCTGCACGCGCGCGAGAAGAAATGACTGTATGTCGTCGTCCGGGATGCCAAGCGCGCGCAA
>SKKC01000278.1 GCA_007121695.1 Spirochaetales bacterium
CGGATCGCGACGTACTCGACCGGAACATGAATACCGCGCGCACGGCAGATCCCTCGTATCGCTCCTTTCGCGATAGCTTCCGGGAAGGCTACGGTATTCGACTGGTGCACAGCCACATTTCTGCACAGCAGGCCATATTCCAGACCACGCGCAGCGGCGAGAGGGTGTCCATGCAGGACTACCTTATGCCGCCGGGCATGCAGGCTGGTGGTCTGGAAATCGCTTCAGACCACAGAACCGCCATGTACGCGGCGATCGAGACAGGCGCTGCTGTTTCCACAGCCGTTCCGGGGCACGTACTCGGCGTGCCGCTGTATTCGCAGGCCTTTCCCGTGTTCGACGCAGAAGGGGTTCTGATTGGAGGTGTTTCATTTGCCGTCGATATTTCTTCGGTTCTCGAGATGGCCAGCGAGCTTGGCCGCATCGAAGGCAGAGACGAGGACACACAGCTGGAAACGCTCCGGAACCTTCTCGACGGAGAGCTCTCGCGGGTCAGCACCGCGGCTCTTACCGCACGCGAACGGTCGGCATCGTCGCTCAAGGCGGCGCAGATTATTCAGGAGCACAGCGGCGAAGTTCTTGATATTGCCGAGCAACTGCACGTACTCGCGATAAACACCGCGATCGAGGCGAGCAAGGTCGGAACCCACGGAAAAGGCGTTGGCGTTATTGCCTCGAAAATGAAAGAACTCGCAACCCGGACATCCCAGTCCGTGCAGAACATAGACACCCAGACCGATTCACTCCGTGGCAGCTCGGAAGTCACACGCGACAGCAGCGATCAGGTCGCAGGCGGGGCGACAGAACTGCTGAAAGAAATGTCGGTGCTGTCCGAAGTTTCCTCGGAAATCAGCGAGCAGAAAAAACGACTCATGCACCTGGTGCACGGATCACTTTCGAGCATGTTCCATCGGCCTGAAGACCGGGAAAAAATTCTCGAGCTTCTTTCGTGATGTACATTCGCCATTCAGGACAGTTGTAATGTGCTGAGGCGTGCTGCGGAATCAGTCTATTCCTCGGTTGGCAGCGGGACATCGAAGCAGAATAACTCGTTTTCGCCCCGGAGGTTTTGCGTTATCCCGTGGTTTGAGCGCACATAGACGCGGGATCCGTCTTTGCGCATAAGGCGGAGCGTCTCTGGCGGGTTCGGCGTTCCGCGTTGTGTCATGTTCGAAACGGCTTTTCGTACGTCCTCTGCGATTTCAGGCGGAATAATGAGCTCCCAGAGAGGTTTTCCAAGCGCTTCGCCGGCCGAATAGCCGTACAACTGTTCAGACGCTGCGTTCCAGAAGATTGCCGTTCCATCGCCAGCGTAGCCTTGAACGGCTACCTCTGGAATGCCCGCGAGCAGATCCTTGAACCGTCTGTCGCTGCTGTGCAAACGTAAGGCCATTCGGACGGATGCAAGCAGTACGGTTTCGCCGCTGTTTTTGACTATGTATCCGTACGCGGTAATTCCCTCTGTGCGCTTGACCACTTCGGGCTCTGTGTGCGACGAGAGAAAGGTAATCGGAATATCGTGCGTCGTCCGGATAATGCGAGCCGCTTCGGTTCCGTCCATGCCCGACCCCAGGTCTATATCCATGAGAACCAGATCGATCCCGCTGTTCCCGGCGAGCTCGACAGCTTCTTCTCCGGTACTCGCCACACGCACCGTGTAGCCGTGTTTTTCGAGCAGCATGCGCTCGTGAAGCGCAACGATACGTTCGTCCTCGACAAGGAGTATCGTTGCGTTTCCGTCGTCCGTCTCTGGCATTTCGACTCTTCCTTCTGTGCTCCCGGGAAAATCTGTCGTCGTTACAGGAAAACCGTTCGAAAAGCTGGACTCTTACGATATCCCAGGTTTTCTTTCTGCTCAAGGGAACAGTTTTCCGCGCTCTACCGATATCGTTGGATCAACTACCGGAACTCACTCGTTTCCTGATACCCCAAGAACATACGAATGCCCGGAGATCATGACAGCCGAACAACTCGGGGGCTCTGTGACCCCTGGTCAGCAGGAGCGGTCCGACACGGACCTCGGCGGTGCGTGTACAGTTATCAGCTTTCCCCGGGATTAGAATGCGGCGCCTGAGATCAGCGAGGCTCTTAGGGGCTGAGTACAGCTCATCCACAGAGGCCGCTTGAGGGTTCGATACAGGTGTTGTTCGAAGAGGCCTGGACAGCGGTATATCTGCTTTACAGATATATTTGATTCACATATATTGATAGTGTGATCCGGTCATTCAAGGATAAACAAACCGAGCATATATATGGGCAAAGCCGGTCCAAGAAGATTCCACCGGAGATCCAGATGCGGGCATTGGTAAAGATGATGATGATCGATAGTGCTGAAACCGTCTCGGATTTAACAGCTCCACCGTCGAACAGACTTGAGAAGTTGAGTGGAGCAAGATCGGGAGAATACTCTATCCGGATTAACCGGCAATGGCGAATTTGCTTTCGTTTTGAGAACGGTGATGCATACGATGTCGGTATAGAAGACTATCATTAACCATAGGAGATGAGACGATGACAGACACGATTCCAACGCCAACAATCGGTGAGATACTGGAAGAAGAGTTTCTGCGACCGCTGGGAATGACGCCGTATCGTTTGTCGAAAGAGCTTCACGTCTCGACGAGCACGGTTTCGGATCTTGTACACGGAAAACGACGTCTGACTACCGACATGGCGTTGCGGTTGTCGAGGTTTTTCGGAACAAGCGAGCGATTCTGGATTAACCTTCAGACGACCATTGATGTGCGAAATCGAAAACCAGAAATGAAACCTGAGTTGGAGAAGATCCATCCGATTCGCGTATCTGCCTGAAGGTGTGCGCGGTACAATCAAAGAGCCCTGAAACACGTTTATGCAACAGAATTAAAAATCGACAAAAATAAAATAGCCTGCAGAATGGCTGCTGTGGAGGAACAGAGCTATGGATGAGAATGCGCTGAAGAAGGCGATCGAACGCTACCACGAACACAGTATCCTGCTCGAAAAACAGGGCGGGCCATCTGCAGTTCATGGAGGATATTCTCGCGTGGTTCGGGCTGCCGCCAACGGGTGACAATCAGGACCTGCTCGAGCATTTTGCGACGGGAATCGCAAACCGGGAGTCGCCGTTTAATGTGCTCCCGGCGATGGGGTTTTCGACGCATGTGTACACACTGTATCTGTACGATATCGCGCTGAAGCACCACGAGGCGCTTATTCCGGTATACAACGAGCTGTACCG
>SKKC01000337.1 GCA_007121695.1 Spirochaetales bacterium
GTCCCAGTAGCCGTCGAATGTATACCCGGTTCGTTCAGGAGCATTCGCTTCAGGCATCGGGGAACCAAATATGGCCGCGACAGTGCTCGTTCCGCCGATTCCTCCCTGTGTATCAAAGTCGATAGTCACTTCCGAGAGCCAATACGCGAACAGTGTCGTGTCCATCGCCAGGTCCCAGACTCTTGCGCTATCCATTGTGGAAGTGTAGTACTGAATACCTTCACCGTTGCGTTCAGTGTAGTAGCCAGCAAAGCCAACCCCGGTCTTCGTCGGAGCCGCGCCCGCAAGCGGCATGGTTTGACCAAAGATTGCCTCAACGATGCCGCCACCGCTGCCTCCATCGGTGTCGAGGGTGACCGTGTAGGTGTTTGCACTCCATTCGGCATACAGAGTAATCACTTCGTCAACATCGTAGGTCGCACCCTCCGCATAGTGATCCCCGGTACCGGCAGCGTTTGTATTCCACCCGACGAAGGTGTATCCGGTTCTTTGGAGACTGCCGCTATTGGATGCAAGAGCGAGATCTACTCCCTGTGCCTTCGTCTGTGTCGCAGGGGGTGATCCGCTGGTTGCGTCGTTGGCGTTGTAGATCACTGCATAGCCAACGTTCCACTTCGCATACAGATATGTGACGCTCGTTATCGGTGTCGTAAATACCCAGATAAACTGGGATCCCTGATCCGAGTACCAGTTCTCAAAAACATAATCTTCGCGCACTGGGTCTGCGGGACGCTGAACGCGGTTTCCGTCGGCAACCATTACGGGCTCGGGGTTGGATGCACCGGCGTAGTTCAGGTTGAAGTGAACAGGCCACATGTGCTCTTCAGCTGGCTCGTCCGCTGCTGTCGCCAACGCCGTTGCTTCGCGAATCTCCGCAAGCAATCCGCTGTCACAGTTCACAAGAAGCAGCGAGAGGAGAGCAATCAGCATCACCATGATCGTTCCAACCCAGTTCCTGTTCCTCTTCATCCCAACCCCCTACTCGTCCCAGACCATGCGCGTCCTGTCGTCGGCGCTCGACGCCCGGGCCGCTCCGGCATCGCTGCCGGCGCCGGTGCCAAGCCACGCGTAACGACCGGCAAGTTCTGCATCCAGGTCTGTTAACTGAGCGTACGACGCTGCAGCCGCTCCGTGCTCATTCAGCTGGTGCTGCGCCATGGCGGTCCCGAGGAGTGCCGTCGTGTTGGCAGGTTCCATTGCAAGTGCCGCCTGGAAATGCTCGAGCGCCCGGGGATATTCATCTCTGAGGTAGGCGATGTTCCCGAGGTTTACCTGAGCAGACGCTGACTGCGAAGCAATGCGCAGAAACTGCGCCTCGGCACGCTCATAGAGTCCGTGCCGCGCGTACAGTACGCCAAGCGCGTTGATCGGTCGTGTATCGCGGTCGCTGCGAATGCGGCTCAAGAGCTGCTGTTCACGGCTGTAAATGGACCGGGTAATAAAGGTATCGAGGCGCGCGTGGTAGGTGGCAAGCAACCGGTCGCGATCCGGTAAGCTTGCCAGCATCAACCCGTCTCCGGGACTTGCGACCGGCGGATACACCTGCCAGGCGCGGTGTGTCAGATGCAGCTCGCCTTCGCCGGTCTCGGAGGCGTCGCGCCACTGCCGGGCGCCCAGCTCCCAGGCGGTGACAAAGCCCTGGCGAATCGCGGTAATCTCTATCGGTACCCACACTGCATCATCATACACAATCAGATTATCGAGCGATCCAAAGGTCCGCTCGGCATCCTCGGGCCACATGTCGAGGTTAAAGGCCGCGTAGATATGTCCCGGTGTCGTAATAAACGCGGTTTCTATGCCTACCGACTCGAGAAGCGCATTGTAAAGGATCGCGAGGTCGTCGCAGTCACCGGCGCGGTACTCGAGTGTCTGCGATGGAAACTGTATAAAGTCCAGCGCGAGCGCGTCCTGCGAGAGCTGTTCGTACGCACTCTGCGGGTCGACGACGTAGGTGATACCAAAGGTGTGAAACGACTCAAACAGCGCCATCGCGATTGTGAAGTTCGTGTTAATCGCGCGAAGCGGGGAGTCCTCCACGACGCCTGCGGTGTTTCGCGCGTAGCGCAGAATGTTCGGGTCGCGCGCGGTCACAAAGGCCGCCGCCTTGCGGTCATCGTCCCAGGTGAGTGCATTGCGATTATGTATCCGAAGCGTCTCCTGGATCGTCTGCGAAGACGCTCGACCCATTGCCGTGTAGTCCACAGTGACCTGCGCGGTCACCCGCTCGCCCTCGGTCACCGAGAGTATGCGGTTGTTAAACAGGGCAAGCATCTCCGCCTCGATAGTCTCACCTCGCCCGACCCGGTCGAACCTGGCAAAGGTTTTTGGCGAGTCCATGTACTCGTGAATGAAAAACGAAAGCCGCACGTCGCGAAGCGTGTCGGGCCCCGTATTCTCCAGCTCGATCGCACCGAAGGGGCCATGGTCGTAGAACTGGTAGAGAATAGGAAACACTGGATCGACCCGTATTTCGACAGGTGATAAGGGTTCGCGGGCTCCGGCTCCGAGTGCAATACTTGTCCCCAGGAATGCCCGGGCTCCTTCGTAGAGTCCCACGCGTGTTACGTATCCCCCTCCTGCGACAAGCGACAGCTGCGGCGTCATACGCCAGGCTAACTGCAGGTCGGCCCCGGCCGAGAACTGCCCGGCGCCGCGCCCGTCCCAGAGGCTGTACGCGTAGCCGGCCGAGAGGACCGGTTGCAGCGCAAAGGTCTCACCGAGCGGCACCGATATACCGCCGCTCGCGTGTGCCGACATCGTGAAGAGTGCCGCATCGGTATGCTCGGTATCGATATAGTCGAATCCCAGCTCCCCACCGGCGCGTAGCCATGGAACCTGCGCCGGGACGTACAGACCGCTCACACGAACTCCGCCGCCTGGCCGGTACAGCTCTGGAGCATCCGGAATCGTCAGACCAAGGGGGGAAAGAAACTGTGGCAGAACCGTTATGTCGATCTGCCCCACCGCGCTCCCAGCTCCCGTCAACGCAAGAACCAGCACCATCGACAGAAACGCTCGACTGCGTAATTCTCTCATCGGGTGCCTCCTGGTACTGGATGTTCTTATATTGTACCCCCACCGTGTTTCGCCCGGCCGTTCCGAAACGACGCAGTTTTTGTTCAATCAGTCTGGCGTCGCTGGTATAGTCGTTCCTTCTGAGTCTTATTTTTGTCGGTTCGACCGCGCCTATGATGAGCCAGTTTTCCGGAGAGCA
>SKKC01000359.1 GCA_007121695.1 Spirochaetales bacterium
GAGCGGTACAGCCCGAGGCGGAGCACGACATAGCCATCTTCGAAGTCAAGGATGCCCGACACGATCAGGTCAACATCTGCCTCGACACCTCCGACCGGAAACCCCTGCACCCCGGCGGGAGCGTCTGCAGGCGAAAGCGGCAATGTCTCCTGTACCTGCAGGTCGGCAGGCGAAAGCGATAACAGGAACAGTCTCTCTGCGTGGAGGTCGGCGATCTCCCTGTTCAGCTCCTGTCGACGCCCGTCCGCACGCGTCGAACGGTCAAAAAGAAGGTTGTCGCGCGTTGAAACGCGGGAACGGATGGCCGCTTCGCGGTCCGTAACTGCGCGGGCGATCAGGTCTTCGGCATAGGCGCGTATTTCGTCGGAGTCCTGGGTGCGATCGGGTATGTTCCCCACTCCTTCACGCAGCAGACGGGGAATACTGAATGCGAGGTACTGAAACTCAGGCGGGACGGTCGCAATCTCGAGCGGACTGAAGGACAGCCTCAGATGCGGGCGCTCGTCGACGGGCGCCTCCGCCGCATGGACGGCAGGCAAAACCGGTGTCAGACATAAAAGGATGCCTGCAACGGGGATGTGCCATAACCGCCGGATCATACCCGCTCCCGATACCCGGCCGCCTTTCGCACGGCACTGATAATCCGCTCCGGCCGGAAGGGTTTCACGACGAAGTCCCTCGCACCGAGCTGTATCGCGCGAATTATCAGTTTCTGTTCGTCCATCGCGCTGCACATCACAACCCGGGCGGCAGGATCAATGCGCATCAGCCTGCCGAGAGCCGTTATCCCGTCCATCTGCGGCATCGCTATATCAAGCAGCACGACGTCCGGTGCATGGGTCTGATACATCGTCAGCGCGTCGCGGCCGTTATGGGCTTCGCCGACCACCGTCAACTCGGTGTCAGCGAGCGCATCCCGAACCGCCTCGCGCATGAACGCAAGGTCGTCGACGACGAGTACCCTGACTGGTTTCCGCTGCGAACCACCGGTGCGCGTCTGCATATGCCTACTCGACCATCGCGGGCTCCCAGGTCTCCCGCAGCCATGCTTCTATGAATATGTCGAGGTCACCGTCCATGACGGCGTCGACATTCGAGGTTTCCGCCTTCGTGCGGTGATCTTTCACCATGGTGTACGGCTGAAACACGTAGCTCCTGATCTGGTTTCCCCACGAGATGTTCTTCTTCTCCGCTGCCTTCGCGCTCTGTTCTGCTTCGCGTTCCTGGCGGTAGTACTCGTACAGCCGGCTTCGAAGGACTTTCATGGCTGTTGCGCGGTTTTTATGCTGACTGCGCTCGCTCTGACACTGTACAACGATGCCTGTGGGAAGATGAGTCATGCGAACTGCACTGTCGGTCTTGTTTACGTGCTGTCCGCCAGCTCCCTGAGCACGATAGGTGTCGACGCGCAGTTCGTCAGGCTTTATATCAACCTCAATATTGTCCTCTATAACCGGACTGACATAGACCGACGCGAACGACGTATGTCGTCTGCCACTGGAATCGAACGGAGAAATCCGCACCAGTCGATGCACGCCGGTTTCGGCCTTGAGATAGCCATAGGCAAACTCTCCGTTAACCTCGAGGGTAACTGACTTGATGCCTCCCTCGGCTTCGAGAAACTCGATCGTCTGATATGTGTACCCGTGAGAGTCGAGCCACCGTGAATACATGCGAAGCAGCATCGAGGTCCAGTCACAGGCTTCCGTGCCGCCGGCTCCAGAGTGTATCGTAAGATACGCAGCGGACGCATCCGCTTCGTCGCTCAGCAGCTCGAGTACACGGAGCTTTTCGTACCGCTCCTGCATCCGACCAAGCTGCGCGCGAAGCTCGTCTGCGGTTTCCTGATCTGACTCGTCCTGTGCGAGTTCGAGTAACTCCAGCGCTTCCTGGCTCTCGGTCTTCAGCTCCTGCCAGGGTAAGAGGCGGTTCTGAAGTCGTTTGAGATCGGACATGACCTGTTCGGCCCGTTCGCGATCGTTCCAGAGGTCGGGGACAGCGCTTTTTTCTTCCAGCTCCTGAATGCGACTGCGTAGTGTATCGGGGTCAAAGAGACCTCCAGGTGGCACGTATTTCCTCGTTCAGGCGGATAACCTGGTCTTTCAGTTCTTCAAACATATACCATTACTCCTGTATGTGTGTGTCTTCCTTCTATGATATCGAAGTGAGCCCTGCGGGACCACTGCAGGGACGAAAGGTTTTGGCCGATGTACACAGAATAGGGGGTACCGCGTGAGCATGCCATTCTTTTCTCGTAATCCAGCCGTATTTCTCGTGCTGATCATGCTTTCAGGGGTTGCTTCGGTTCAGGCTGATGAAACCCTGGGTATACCCGAACAGCTCGTTATTGGCGTACGT
Organism: Spirochaetales bacterium; assembly: GCA_007121695.1. Classification (GTDB taxonomy): domain Bacteria; phylum Spirochaetota; class Spirochaetia; order DSM-27196; family SKKC01; genus SKKC01. The sequence goes on from SKKC01000359.1 coordinate 2,359, forward strand.
GGTGCGGATGTACGACTCAGCTGGCAGATACCCGACGGGTATGAACGCCGCTTTTTCGTGTTTATGCACACCGAACCAATTACGAGCGAAAACCTCGGGAACGCACAGCTGATTGCCGTACTCCCTGCCGGCAGCACGCAATACACCGAACAGCTGAACGAAGCCGGCGATCGACATTTTGCGGTGGTCGGCGAGACCGACGATCGCGAACCGTCCGCCGTGCTTGTCCCGGGACGAAACACAACGCAGCGGGCTGTACGTATAACCCTTCTTCCGCCCGATCTGCCGTCGGCACCCGCCCCGCCACCTCCCCAGGCCGAGATACTCAGCTTGAGGGCAATTACACAGGGCACCGAAGTCCGTCTGGCCGTACGTACAACGCGAGATGACATGAATGTTACCATTCTCCGCACCCTCGATCGACCGGATACGGGCAGTCCCGACCATTCGCGTATTCACGTCGTCGGGTCCGCCGAGGGAACGAACATTCAGTTGACGGATACGCTTGTCCCGGGCATCCGGGTCTACTACACCGCGGTGGACGCATCTGCGTTCCCTGACGGACCGCTTCCCTCGCTCGTTCCGGGTGTCAACACGGTGCGGTCGGCGGTGTCGGTGCAGGGAACCGGGCTGCCGCGGGTATTTCCCGATCGGTCGTCGGTTCAGGTTCCTTCACGACGCGAGCCTCTGCCCGGAGCACGTACAGACCTCGGTGTGCGAAGCGAACAGCCTGTCCAGGCGACTCCCCTGAACGAGGCGACGCAGGAAGCACTTTCCCGAATGCTGTCGCGTTTCGACGGGTCTGCACCGATGCGGGTCGTGCGACCCGACCCGCTTCCAA
>SKKC01000437.1 GCA_007121695.1 Spirochaetales bacterium
CGACGGGGTAACAAGAAGGTACACCAGGGTCCCGTCGGTTTCGTTCTGCACGGTCAACTCTCCGGCAAAGGCCGTGGTCGTCAGAAAACTGACGCACAGGATCAGCAAAAATCGGCGTTTCATGTACAGAATATCGGTCGATTTCGCGGCGGGTTTTATCGCCTGGGGATCTCCTACTTCTTTCGGACCGCGAGGATGGTCAGGTCGTCGTACTGCTCGTCTTCTTTCAGGAACGCGTAGGTGCGGTACTGTCCCTCTTCCTTACGTTCGATTCGGTGATGAAAATACGATGCGTATCCAAGAAAGGTCTTCGACAGAAAGTCGTCGACTTCGCGGTCAATCACGACGTAATCGTCTGATCCTGCGTTCGGATCGGGAACGAGGCGAAAAATCTTTTCTATTCCAATAAGGGCCATGACCGTCGTTTCTGCGTTCGGTTCTATTGAAGCGAAGTCGAATACCAGCTCCTCGTTTTCGACCGGATTGAATGCTCGTTCGAGCACGTAGGTCCCGCGCGACTGAACAGCCCTGACAATCGCCCTGATCCGCGGAATCGAGAACTCTTCGTCGCCAATGAGATTGTTCTCGGTTTCGTCGGTACGATCTGTGGCGTCCCCGGGTTCGGTTCCGGAGAACCGGGCGACATCCTTCGCATCGAACTCTGCGAGTTCGAACGAAGGATCCCGGAGCATGCGCTTCGACTCTTCAACACCATCGGTAAAGAACAGCAGTATATCGCCTACCTGCAGCCGGTGGGCAACCTGCGGGAATCCGTTCGGAATGAGCTCGCTCGGAAACACCCCGGCAGCCGGAACCGTGGGCAGCGTGGTCGAGTGCATGTCGTGGTCTGACGCGCTGTAGGTGTACATGAGCGTATCACCCGCATTACAGACACGGGCAACTCCCGTTTTCGCGTTCAGAATGGCGAGCGTAAACGCGGCAAAGCGCCCCTTGAAACCCCGTTCTTCGAGCAGATCGTTGATGCTCTCGACGAGCTCCGGCAGTTTTGCTATCTGCGATACATTCCAGGTCCTGAAGTAACTTATGTATATCGTGGCGACCTCGACCATAATGAGAGCTGCCGGGACACCTTTCCCGGCGACATCGCACTTGATGATCGCGTAGTGTTCCTTGTCGAGCCGACGGTAGTTGAAATAGTCTCCACTGACACCTTTCGCACCTTCGTAGTACCCGAAAAATTCTATGTCGTCGGTTTCGTCTGCAGCCGTCGTCAGTTTCTGCCCGGACCCGTCGGTCTTCAGGGGGATGAACATTTTCTGCACTTCCTTACCGACGGTCAGATCCTTGTTCGCCGCTGCGGCTTTTACGAGGCCCTGCGTCATTTCGTTCACGACCCCGGCGAGGGTGGACAGTTCGTCCCGGCTGCGAAGACGTATCACGTGATCGGCGAGCTGCGTCTTGTCTTCGGTATCGCGGATCTTCTCGACACCACCCACAAGCCGGCGAATCGGGATAACGATAATCGAAGCAAGCAACGACGCTCCGAGCACACCGATACCGACTGCAATGAGCGTAATGATCCCCGTGGTCGTAAGGAGGTCGCGCTGCGATGCCTGTATCTCTTCGATAATTCGCTCGCTCGATACGAGAATGCGAACAAGACCGTGAAAATACACGTCGGAGTCGAGTTCCCGGTACACAATGGGTCGAAAGAACAGATATTCAGTCGTCTCGGCGACGAGGACGGTGTCCGCACTCAGTTCGGGTACGCTGACGACCACGTTTCCGACCTCGTTCAGTATTTCCTGCTGCTGGCTTATCAGGACGTCTATGGCGTCGTCGAGTTCGCCGACCCGATCCTCGGCGTCCGGCCCCCCGGCGAGCGCGACCTCTATACGCTCCCTGTTCAGGCGGTCTATGCGCTCGGGAATATCACCGAGGGCTTCCTGCGCCTGACGGGTAATCGCCTCTGCGAGGCGTTCGACCTCGGCGGATATTTCGTCTTCGTATCGGCTCTCTCCGCGTATGAGACGTTCGGTGTCAATCACGCGTTCATCTTCGGGGATAGTCGTCGACCGGGTAATTCTCGGGTCATTGGATGCCCACACGACCTCGTTCATGCCAGCACCATCGATGCCGGTGATCGTCGCGAAGAGGGCCTCTTCCACCGCGTTGATCTGCGCAGGCAGGGTGTTCAGCTCGAACAGATTGTTTTCCGCATTCGGAAGAAACTGTGCGGACCCGGATGAAATGCTTTCGAGCAGAATGCTCGTCCGGTCACGAAGCCCCTGTGTAAGCGTCTCCTGCTGTGTCGCGATAATGAAGTTACCGAGCGGAATCGCAACCATCAGAACGACAGCCACCACGAGGGTCACGAAGAACGCAGTGAACTTGACCCGAAGCCCTATTCCGCGGCGTTTCATGCGTACCATCCTCTTCTTTTTTTCATGCGCGTCAAATTGATCTCCTGTGATAAGTGCGTGTACATCCCGGCGCAGGACGACCCCTTCCTGGGTCACTGCGCCGAGCCTGCCTGCAGCGAGCAGTGCCGTAAGTCCAAGAAGAGCTGCCGTCAGCCACGATACGAGCGAGAGCGCGGGAACCGTCAGTCCCCGTGTTCGTACAGCCGCGAACTCCGGACGGAACCCGACCGTGAAATCACCGAATTTCACCGTTCCCGTCGCCTGCAGATCGAGCACGGGTGCCGTCCAGAGCGTGCCGCGGACAGGGTGCACGATGCCTACACGGTACCGCCCCGTCGAGATGGTATCGATAACCGGACCAACGATCGTTCTGTCGTCCCGTACCGAGAAGCGTTCGTCGCCCTGGGGCGTAAACACGTAGTCATATGGTTCGCTTCCGTCGCGGTCGAGAATGACGCGCTCCACCGTACCTTCGGCGGCAAACCCCCGGCCCCGTATCTCGATGAGGGTACGCCCGAGACGGTCGACCTGAGAGTCGACAAAGTTCACGATGGTGACCGGGACATACTTGTTCAACCGCAGCAGGAGCGTCGCGGGCTCGCCCACGTTCCCGATATCGTCGATTGGCGATACGCGCAGCGCCCACAGCCCGTTGTCCATGTTGTTCCGAGAGACCCGAGGCTCCGTCGTCATGATACGCTGCGGTGGATCCGGCAGGTTCCGATTCGTATCGAAGGAGACAGTCTGCCCACCGAGAAACACGAAGGTATACGCGTACCCGGCTATATGAGGCGAATCTGATTCTTCCCACTC
>SKKC01000347.1 GCA_007121695.1 Spirochaetales bacterium
ATGAAAAGCCACGACTATTTCGATATCGGCAAGATCATCGACGAGATCTTTGATGCTGCCGAAGAGTTTTCCACTGCCCTGAAGGATTCCATGGCCTACCCTGGTGCCAAGGTCTACTCCTGGCGCTTCGGCGACGAACGCGACTACTACCCTGCCTACTCCTACCCGCCGTCCAACGTCTACGTGAAGGACGACAAGACCATGGTGTTCGAGTTTGCCCTCGCCGGTTTCCATGAGGATGATATCACCATCGAGTTCCGCGGAGACCATCTGATCTTCTCGGCGACCGTGTCCGAGACACAGGAGTCGGAAGAGTCGGTTAAGTACTTCAAGCGACGGCTGAAGCTGAAGGACATCCCGGAACAGAAATACTTCGTTCCTGCCGACAAATACGACCAGCAGGCTACCGAAGCCGTCTTCAAAAATGGTATCCTCAAAGTCACCGTACCTCCCCGCGACGTCGTACAGGCAGCGGAAGGCGTGAAGGTAGACATAAAAACCGAAGAGCCCGCTCGCAGCGAGAGCAGCAAGAAGGGCAAGGAAGGAAACTGATGTTCTGGGGACTCATAATAGGAATCGCAATCGGCGTGCTGTTCAAGCCGCAGATAGAAACGGCCGCAATCCGCGTCATTAAGGCAATCAAGGATAACACCAGCGGCGGCGACGACCAGATCCCCGAGTAGGACCAGGCGCAGCTACACCGCGCCCATCGCAATAGCCGGGGCACTCCGCCCCGGCATATTTCCATTGACTAAAGCCCTCCCCCCGCGCTATAAAACACATCTACCCACTCAATGCCCGAGTGGCGGAATTGGTAGACGCGCTAGGTTCAGGGTCTAGTGTCCTTACGGATGTGGAGGTTCGAGTCCTCTCTCGGGCAAATAAAAATGGCGACCTTCGGGTCGCCTTTTTTTATTTGGGGCCCCGAGAGAGGACTCGAACTAAAGGCGCGGCGCGACCGGCAGGGAGCGCAATCCTGCACGGATGCAGGATTAGCGCCGATGGCGGCCTGGAGTCAGTGAGCCACGATGGCGAACGACGGAAGGCGAGTCCTCTCGGGTTAGGATCGTTATTCTCGCGATTCCGAGAGCCTAAACGGCTTGGTTCTGAGCGAACGAAATACCGTCATCATTGAGCGTCAAGACTCCGTAGAATCTTCCTGGCAAGTGGTTCCTTGACCTCCGTGTGTCGAGGGATCGTTTCATCCGATCGAAATACTCTCTCGCACCGCACCTGCCGCTAAACCACGAAGCCCATCTTCCAGTCTGTCTTCAAGGATAAGTTCAATCGCGTCCCGGAGACTGTTTTTCGCCTCTTCTTTGGTTTGCCCTTGGCCATCTGCACCGGGAATCTCGGGACAAATCGCCCAGTAGCCACCTTCCGGAGCTTCGTCAATAATCGCTGTAAACTCAGCTTTCATCTCGTCCTCTCCCGACTAACTTGCAATGGAATATCGCAACCTACATAGCGTAAATCTGAAAACGGGCCGATAGCGCCCCATTCAAACTCGATATGACGTATACGCGCTTAGTGCAGTATTCAGGGTCTATCGTCCTTACAGATTTGGGAGTTCGAATCTCCCCCGTAGGGCAATTGGTGAGGTTTCCCGAGCAAGTCTCGTCCACCGCACACGCCGTGGTCGATCAACGCAATTCTCTTGAAGCCAAGGAATGGCGGTTTCATGACAATTGAAGTCAACCAGACCCGGCGCTGTAGACGCCCGACCGGAGCGAATCCGCCGGACTCACAACACCGAGCTTGTTCCGCCGGGACACATGGGTGTAGATCATGGTTGTGGAGACATCGTGATGGCCGAGTAGTTCCTGCACTGTTCTGATATCGTAGCCGGCCTCGATCAGGTGGGTAGCGAAGCTATGCCTGAGCGAGTGCAGGTGCGCATCAGCCGTAATTCCCCCCTCTCGGCATGCGGCCTTGAAGACCTTTTGCAGTGAACTCGAGTAGACGTGATGACGACGCGCGACTCCGGAGCGCGGATCCACGGATTCGCGCGGCGCCGGAAATACCCAGAACCAGCCGAGCTCCGAACTCGCACTGGGATACTTTGCTTCGAGTGCGTCGGGCAGCGCTACCCCCGGCCGGTTCGCCCGCCGGTCGCGTGCGAACACAGTCCTGGACGCGTCGAGTTGCTGTTTGAGCAGCGGAGCGCACTCGCTTGATAATACGGTATATCGGTCTTTGTTCCCCTTACCCTGCCGCACCGTCAGCACTCGGTTGGCGAGATCGATATCCTTGTGACGAAGCGCGAGACATTCGTTCAGTCGTATGCCGCTCCCGTACATAAGCGCGGCCATCAGCCGATACGGCATGCGCATCTTCGAGAGAATGGCCGAGATCTCTTCTGCCTCAAGCACGACTGGGAGCCGTTTTCCCGGACGAGCACGAGGCACAGCCGAAAGATCACGGATTGCCGTTCCGAGCACATATCGATACAGAAACAAAAGCGCGTTGAACGCCTGATTCTGGGTAGCCGTAGCGACGTGTCTCTCATTCGCAAGCCAGGTGAGAAAGTCCTTCACGTGTTGGGACGTGCAATCCTCCGGGAGGGTACGTGCCAGGCGCCGGCTGAACCGCTCAATCCAATACAGGTAGGTCTTCTCCGTCTGAAACGACTTCCCCTGTCGGCGAATCTCGCGCCGGGCGCGGTCCTTGGCCGTCTCCCACGAGAGATGCTCCCGCTCAGCCTCAACGGTCGACCCACGGCTGCGAAAGGTATGATAGAGCTGAACAGACTTCGCTGCCTGAGAGACGCGCCACGGTTCAACCCGATCTTTGAGTTGCGTGTAGTACTGCTGAAACTGTCTGTCCCACTCCTTAATTGAGTGGAGCTGCTTAACGAACTCCGCGACCCAAGTGACCATCCACGGCACCACCTTCGGTTCGAACTTCTGCTCCTTGAGATACTCCGTGAACCCCTCGCGATCTGAAAAATCCATACAAGTCGACCTCCGAACTGCTTCTGCATAATTACCTCTAAGTACGCGACGATTCGGCTTGGTGATTGAGCAAGTGACGGGATTTGACGTAAAATTCGTGAATAACTTTGGAAGCCCCGGGTTTATGGGAATTCTGGGGAGAGAATATGTTATGCCTCGTAATGAGGCGGAGTGAAAATCATGAAAAAAGGAGACATGGACTCCCCAATGACCAATGAAAGACAAAAAACAATCCTCCTTG
>SKKC01000240.1 GCA_007121695.1 Spirochaetales bacterium
AACCGTGAAGCAACATATGAGCTACGAACTGGGAGATTTTCAGATCGTTCTGGCGTGCCGCTTCCGCGACACGCGCGCCGCCGCCTTCGATCCAGACGTTCAGACTGTCCGGGTGAAAGATTTCCATTTGAAACGTGTCGTATCCGATCGATCGAAGATCTGTCAGCCCCGTCGCCACGTCGTCTGGCGTAAACCCGTCAGTGAATGCTGATATAAAGTACGCAGGCGAGACACCGTAAAGTTGCATATTGTATACAAAAAATAGCATGAATTCCGAGGTGTATCAAGGTTCTGTTTGTTCGAGAAGTACATGAGATCTCTCGGATTGACTTGACTCACGAAGTAAGACATTGTGACACAACAAGAGGACAGGGCGTGAGTGAGTACATGATTGAGCACCAGAACCTTACGGCTCAAGTCTATGAAATACTGAAGATTAAGATACTTCGGGGAGAGTTACGTCCCGGACAGAAGCTCGCTCAGGATGAACTTGCCGAAATGCTTGGAGTATCGCGGACTCCGTTGCTTTCGGCACTCTACAAACTTGAAAATGAAATGCTTCTGAGGTCTCTGCCCCGTCGCGGTTTTGTAGTCAGGCAGCTTTCCTGGGATGATCTGATCCACGTCTATGACCTGCGACTCAGACTTGAGCCGCTCGGAGCGGCGGAGGCGGCCGTAAAGGCTTCTCAAGCAGAAATTGACGAACTCGTCGCAATTTCGAATGAGTTCGAGAGTCATGCAGACGCTGATTGGGATGGCGAAGTAAGAGTGGCTGACTACCGCTTTCACATGCAGATCATGAAAATGAGCGGAAACCAGATTTTGCACAGCATTGTATCTTCTTTTAACCTCATGCTAACTGCGAATCTTGAGGGTCTGTTTAAATCCCCTCAGCGAAGTGCCGAACAACACCGTTCGATCATTCGAGCTATTCGGTCAAATGACGGCCGTCGTGCTGAACAGGCAATGCATTTTCACATTGAAGAGTCTCGCGAAGAAATCGTGCGACGTAAGGAACAGGACGAAGAGGGCGCTCATTGAGTGCGGGTTAAAGCACATGAGCGCCCGGACTGAGTGGCCTGTCTTACGTAGTCGCGCTCTTTTCGAGTGTCCGACCGTCTCTCAGGTGAATGGTCGCACTCCACGACTCGCCGGGTTCAACCCTGACACCACGCTGCTTCCAGCTTGAATTGAAGTGTACAGTGAATGGCTCATCGAACGAGAGATAGTATGGCGTTCCATTCCGGAAGAACTCCACGTAGTCGATGTTTTCGGGATACAGCGAGGCAAGGCGTGGCCAGCGCATGCCGTCGTAGGTCATTTCCGGTTCGAACCCCTGAAGGTAGTACTGCTCTTCAAACGGAGGAAGATCGACTTCGATTCCGATCGTTTTGGCCATACGGAGTGCAAAGAAACGATCTTCCCCCGGCAGCACGGACCAGTCAGTCGGCGGCTCCTGTTTCGTCATATTATTATAGTAGCCCCACGATGTTCCGGTAAGCTCTGCCACTTTCAGTTGTCCGATTGCCTGTGAATCCTCGTTGCATACGACCGGTCTTCCTGGTGCCCATTCGGTCACGTCGCGTATCATCTTGTAATAATGCTGCCTCGACAGACCGTTACCGTGTATGAATACGACATCGGATGCTTCGACAATTTCGCGTTTTCGGGAGCCGCCTTTACCACTGCATCCCACAGGCATGCCGCCCGATTCCTCACGTGCAAGGTCTATTAACCACGCCATGCCGTCTGCGGTCATTATGATTTCATGCGTACCAAAGGCCCGGACATCCTGCTCGTTCGCCACTTCGATTATGACGTTTGTGTAGCCGTTCTCACGCAGAAAACGTGAAGCAGTCGTCACGGCGTTTCGGATGCCGCGCCCGTCCGCTATCTCCACAGTCTGCGTGCCGTAGAAATACGAAACAATTACAATCATGCCCAGCTTATCTGCCGCGCGGATCAGGCGATCGAGCCTCGCAGCATAGGCAGGATCGAGGTGCCGCCCATCGGTGCCAAACGGATTGTTGCCGATTGTGTTGTTATCGATCGTGAAGCATGGCCCACCGCCCTGTATTCCTACCGTGAATGCCCGAAGGCCGTACGAGTACCACTCGGGAAGTGCTGCGATCAGTCGGTCTGTGTTTGCCTCTGCATCCCATTTCTTGTGCCCGTAGCGAGCAAAACGTTCGGGGTTCCGGTTGTCGTCAAATATCCCCTGAATAAACCGGGCGTTCATGAGCAGCCCGTGCGCTGCAGGTTTGCTGTTCGGTATCTCACTGTACGTGAGTTCACCATTCACGAGAAACTTTGTTCCATCAATTGTCAGTTTTGTCTCGGGCATCTTCTATTGCTCCTTTGTGTATCATTGCTTAGCGTCAATAATCATGCTATATTGAATACAAAATACAGTATACGTCGGACGTGTGAATGCGTCAAAGGTGCGATTATGAATCGAAGAAACGATATCACAGTCAGTCTTGTCGCATTTGACGGGCATTCTTTAGAGACAGTCGTCGAGACGATCGCAGGGCTCGGAGTCAGATTCGTCGAGCCCGCTATTATCCAGGGCTATACCGACCCGTTCGACGAAGACGTTTTTTCTGACGAACGAGCGCGTACGATACGCAGACAGATCGAGGCTGCAGGACTGTCGTGTTCTGCGTTTTCGGCCCATATCGATGTGGGGGCTCCGGACGGTCTGAAGCAACTGCAACGTCGTATCCGTTTTGCTGCGGAACTCGGCGCAACGCGCGTCGTCACAAATGCTGCGAAGGAAGAGTTCCGCCAGACGTTCATGGAACGCATCGATACGCTTGTTCGCGATGCGGAGTCAGTTGGCGTGGTGATTGCGCTTGAGAACCCGGGTGACGGACGGGCGAACATCATTGACAACGCTGTCTCTGCGACTGCTCTCATGCGCAAGTATGCTACACCGTGGCTGGGTCTTAACTATGATCCAGGCAATCTGCTTACGCATCAACCCGAGCTTGATCCGGTTACAGACGCCATGAACCTCGGTCCCGGACTCGTCTCGCTTCACCTGAAGAATGGACTGATCGATGGTGAACGTTTGCGGTTCACAGCGCTCAATCGCGGTGCGATCGACTATCAGGCCGTTCTCGCTCACACCGATTCACTGAGTCCACCCCCTGAATACAGTCTCGAGCTACCCCTGCGTTTAAGTCGCACTCCCGGCGGCAAACCGTTTCGCGACCGGGATCCGGTACCCCTTGGTACCATCCGAACGGCCCTTGAAGCGTCGCTTAAATGGTTAGAGGAAGTATAGTGTAGTGGAACACCATACGCCGCCGTTTTAGATAGCCTGTTCACGGCTCGGTGGTATGGTATGTCCGGCAGCGGAGAGAAACAATGCGAATTTTCCGAGCCCTGAGCTTGCCGTAAAAGTCGAAACCTGGCGAACCCGAGTGGAGCATGGTACTCTCTCGTGCGAACGCAATGCATTACAAGGAGTCTCCATTGAGTGAAAAGCGACCGAACATCATCGTTTTCTTTACCGATCAGCAACGCCATGATACGACTGGCGTTCATGGAAACCCTCTCGGGTTGACCCCGAACTTTGATAGACTGGCGGCGCAGGGAACCCACCTGTTCAATACATTCACGTGTCAGCCTGTATGCGGGCCGGCACGGTCGTGCATGCAGACCGGACTGTATGCAACACGGACAGGGTGTTTTCGCAACGGTATACCGCTTCCGTCATGGAGCACGCCGATTGCCGAACGTTTTAACGATGCCGGATACAACACCGCGTATATCGGAAAGTGGCATCTTGCCGCCACCAAAGGTGAGCCGGTTCCTGAGCATTTGCGAGGGGGATACAAATACTGGCTTGCGGCCGACGCGATCGAACTCATAACCGACGCGTACTATACGGTCGTATACGACAACGACAACAAGCTGAAACGACTTCCCGGGTATCGGGTCGACGCGCTGACTGACGCCGCGATACGATACATCGACGAACAACAGAACTCAGACTCACCGTTTTTCCTCTATCTCTCTCTGCTCGAACCGCACCAGCAAAACCACCGCGATCAGTTTGTCGCACCGGACGGATACGAGGAGCAGTATACAGGGCGGTGGTTACCGCCGGATCTGCATGTGCCGGAAGGAAGTGCAGCGAGGCAAATCGGCGGTTACTATGGCATGGTCAAGCGGATAGACGAAGCGCTTGGGCGACTTGTCGATACTCTGAAGAGTCTTGGTACCCTTGAGAATACGATTATACTGTTTACTTCGGACCACGGGTGTCACTTCAAGACCCGGGCAAAAGAGTACAAGCGTTCCTGCCATGAAAGTTCTATTCGCGTGCCGACAATGATGTGTGGCCCCGGGTTTAACGGTGGTGGAAGGGTAGAGGAACTGGTCAGTCTTATCGACCTGCCGCCGACCCTTCTCGACGCTGCGGGTATAGACGTGCCTGAGGATATGGATGGCAGACCGGTACAGCAGCTTCTCAGACGGGAAGCACACGACTGGCCGGACGATGTGTTTATTCAGATCAGCGAGGCACAGGTCGGCCGGGCAATTCGTACGAAACGCTGGAAGTACAGCGTATCTTCAACGGATAAGTCCGGACACGATGGGTCGAAGTCCGATTCCTACGAAGAAGAGTTTCTCTACGATCTGGAATCGGACCCATACGAGCAGTTTAATCTCGCAGGACTGGATCCGTTCTCAGGTGTTGCGAAAGAGCTCCGTGAACGGCTGCTTGCGCGGATCAAAACGGTGGAGGGTTACGAACCGGAAATAGTTCCTGCGCCGTCACGACCCGCTGGACAACGCAAGCCGGGAATTGACTGAAATATCGAGGGGCAGGAAGATTGCCCGTTCATCCGGGGTACGATTTGGTGTGTGTATTGCCAGGTATGGTGTTCCTGCGAAATCGCGAAAGATCATGCCGTGGCCACCATCGTTCTGGTATAATGGTTCATCTTCCTGACGCCAGGGGCCGGTAATACCGGAGTCACTGTACGCGACACCTATAGCATACGACCCGTTTCGAAAGCTCGACCAGATCATGGCTAAGTTACCGTTCAGTTGTAACACAAATGGCCCGTCCGTTACGTAGGCAGTTCCGTCTTTTATCGGTTCTGCCCACGGAGCATCACTCGCTGCAAATAGCGTGTGCACCGGCCCAGTGCTTTCCTTCAGATCATCAGTCAGTTGTACTGCGCAGATTGTCCCGTCCTTGATCTGTATCCATTCGTGACAGAATACCATCCACGGTTTTCCGTCAGCAGTTACGTGCAGCGTACCGTCGAGGCACGACCAGTCCGAAGGGGTTACCGGCCCGTCGCTATGCGGGCGAAACGGGCCCCTTACGGAGTCGCCCGAAAGGATCTGCGTGCCGCGGTAGCGGTCCGGAGCGTTGAAGGTCGCGAACATGTACCATTGCCCGCGGTATTCGTGCACCTCAGGTGCCCAGAAGTTACGATCTGACCAGAAATCCTGGGGAGGGCGAAAAGCGGGAATAGGACCGTTCCAATTTTTGAGGTCCGGGCTTTCCCATGCGTCGAAGCCGAATCCGGGAGGGTTCCAGATGTCGGGGTCGGTGGAGCCGAACATGATATATTTGCCTTCTTCGGCGACGGGAACAATAAAGGGGTCACGAATCTGAATGTCCTTTGTTTCCATAATCTAACCATAATCGCTTTTCGAACACCTGTCGCCTGCCGTTCAGCTTACATCTGGACTTTTTTGCAGCTCACGTTTTTGCCGCAGTTGCGTTCCGGGATATGCGTTGCTATGATCCAGAATGCAAGGGGGGGAACAATGATATTTTCCGGCAGAACGCAACCTTTGTCGCAGTACGGAATCGTCGGATCGCTGCACGTCCTGAAGAGGCTCGGTTTCGACGGTGTCGAAATCTGCGCCGCAACAAAGGAGTGGGGTGCTATTGATTTTACGCCCGAACTCGTCGACGACATTGTTACGACGTTAGCAGAGCTCGATTTTTCCGCGGTCAGTTTCAGCCGGCACGGAGACTACATCTACAACGACGAGTTTTTCGAAAACATTGTCCGCCTTCTGAGACTTACGCCTCGGTTCGGAGCGAACCTTTTCATAATCTCGGGCTGTCGGCGCCGGGAGTCTGGTTCAAACATCGGATCGAGCGAGTGGAAGCGAATGGTCGATCGCACGAAGCTACTCCTCGACGAGGCCGAGCAGCACGGCGTACTGCTCACGATGGAGCACGAGCCCGGTTTTATCGTCGGTACAACCGAAGAGCAGTTGGCTTTGACCAATGAACTCGGATCCGAGAGGTTCGTCGCGAACCTCGACCTCGGGCACTCTTTCGTGTGCGATCCGGATATTTACAACGCGATCGAAAAACTCGGACCGTTGATTCGGCACTGCCACATCGAGAATGCGCCACCGGGAGTCCACAAACACCTCTTGCCCGACGACCCCGAGGGTGGTATGGATCTGCCACGGATACTGCGCGCGCTGCTCGTCATCGGTTTCGCGGGTCCTCTCGCTCTTGACCTGTACGACAACGACTACGAGGCCGTGGCGGGGGACGCACTGCAATATCTGAGATCGATCGATCCGGAGCGACTCTGAATCGCGCTGGGGCGTCATCACCGAACGACTAAAGCAGTATCTGTGGAGAAGAAAAGAAAAGCAAACTGGTCACAGAAAGGCAGGTTATAACATGAGACTGGGCGGCCCCGTTTTTACCAAATCGAACGATCCGAGGGAACTTGTTCAGGCACACCACCAGAAGGGTTATCGGGCCGCGCTGTGCCCGGGCTATCTGAACCTCGACGATACACGCGAAATCGCTGCCGTCCGCCAGGCTTTCGCGGCCGGGGATGTTGTAATCGCGGAGGTCGGTGCCTGGTGCAATCCGCTTTCACTGGTTCCGGAGGAAGCACGACAGAACATCAGCTATGTTGCTGAGAGGCTGTCTCTTGCAGATGAGGTCGGCGCACGATGCTGTGTGAATATAGTTGGCACCTGGTCAAACGAGAACTGGTTTGGTCCGGATCAGAAGAACTATAGCAAGGATTTTTTCGATCACGCCGTCAGTGTATCCAGGCAGATTATTGATCACGTCAATCCGAAAACGACGAAAATGACGTTTGAGCTTATGCCCTACTGTTTCCTCGATTCGGCCGAGGAATACATGCGCTTCCTGAAAGCGGTGGACAGGCCCGCCGCAGGTATTCATTTTGACCCGGTCAACTGTATCAGCTCGCCTCGTTTGTATTACAACAGCACCGCATTCATTGAGTCTTCGCTTGCCAGTTTTGGAAACGACGTCACTTCGATTCATCTGAAAGACATCAAAATACGGTCAGAACCATTCAGTGTGATGTTTGACGAGGTCCTGATCGGCACGGGGCAACTCGATTATGTCGCTATCATGAAGCTCTTTTCCAGACTGCCGGAAGACACACCGATGTTGCTTGAGCACCTGCCTGCTGAAGCTGATTATGATAAGGCGGCCGCCGTAGTCCGGGACTGCGCGGCAAAAGCCGGAATGGATCTGTAAGCCGCGGCAATAACATCCCGACAGTGTTGTCGGCATGGAGGTTTTTTTGTGAACGAACTGACTATTCAGATTAACGCTGCTCCCGATTCTGTGGTCCAGTACGGGCTATCGCGACTGCAGGAACGCCTGACTCAGGCCGGTACGGCCGTTCGCATCGTGCACGGGGCGGAACCGTCGGGAGGTACCTACCGGATTGATATCGGTACAGGTCAAGGCCACACACAGAGAAAGCCTGGTGGTCGGGGGGGCGCCGATGAGGTGGACCTGGGACGAGAAGGATTTGTGTCGGACGTGTCCAGACGTGCACGACGCCGTTCGATTGTCAGCGCGGGATCGGTCGGTGCGCTGTACGGACTACTCGACGCGGCAGATGCGATCGACATGGCGGGTGGAAACCCCGCTGGTCTGTTCGACGACAATGGTGTGCATCACAAGGTTCCTGCTGTACGCTACCGCGGAGCCAAGTGCAATCTGCCGTGGGAGAGTTATCAATTAGGTGGCTCCACCGAACTGAACGACGAGGTATACTGGGATCTTGAGGTATGGCGGCGGTATCTTGACCGCCTCGTCGACGCGCGTTACAACCTGCTGACGCTGTGGAGCGAGTATCCCTACGAGAAGATGATCCCACTGTGGGATGCATGCGAACCCGGCTCACCTGCGGCCGAACAGGCGGCAATCCGTACAGAGTTCTGGAAGTCGGTGTTCGCCATGGCGGCCGAGCGCGGTATGGATGTGTTTCTCCTGACGTGGAACATCCACCTGAGCGAAGAATCTGCCCGTCGTCTTGAGGTCCCCCGCTCCGCATGGGATATGGGGATTATTCGAGAGCACCTGTACGAATGCGTGCGCGGCGTGCTCGAGACCTACGAAGGTCTTACGGGTTTTGGAACGGTGCTTGGCGAACGAATGTACGGCCTTCCGGATGAAGCGTATTACCGGTTGCTCAACGACGTGTACGTGCGGGCGATCGTGGACTCCGGCCGGGATATTCCGTTTATGCTTCGTAGCACCTGGCTTTCGCCTGAAATGATCCGTACGCTCGCCGAGCAGATCCCGGATTCCGTGGAGGTGCTCGTCGACTGGAAGTACAATACCTCACATGGGCTTTCGACTCCGCAGCTGATAGGTGCAGAGAATAACCCGATTCTGAACCCCGGTTCCGACCGCTACCACATGCTCTTCCACGTCCGCAACGAGGAGGCGTACATCCTTCAGTGGGGCGATCCGGAGTACGTACGCGAGCACATTTCGTGTCAGCAGGAACTCGGCAATCACGTCGGGTACTTTTTTGGTAGCGAACGGGTTCTGCCCTTTGCCGAACGGGTCCGACGTTCACAGGACGGTACTGCCATTCAGACCTACGATTTCGAGCGCCGCTGGTACCTTTACGCTATATGGGGCAGGCTTGGCTACGACCCTGAGACACCCAGGTCGTACTGGCAAACCCGACTCAACGAACACTACGGACTTCCAGTTCGATCCGCCGCGCTCTACGATGCTCTGGCTGCAGCCAGTCAGGTTGTGCTTCTGGTGAACCGGTGGTGGCGGCTATCGTGGGACGCTGCGATCTATGCTGAGGGATCGCTTGGAATCCCACCGGGTGGAGACTGGCTACACGCCGGATCCGGGCAACGGTTTATATCGATAAAGGAACTGATGGTGCACTCAACGCAGGATCCCGCATACCTGTCGATCCCGGAGTTCTACGGCAGGCTTCCCGGCGATCAGCTTGCGCCCGACCGGCTGATACTGGACGATGCAGACCACGTTTCCCCGATCGAGCTCGCCCGTACTCTTGAGCGTGAATCCCGACGGATTCGTTCCCTTGGTGAGAGATGTCGCCGTGCCCTCAACGTGTCGACCGGCCGTGAAACCGAATGGCTGCTCGATGACATCGATGTATGGTCCCGACTTGCCGGCATCTACGCCATCCGTATCAAAGCGGCTACGTTTTTGTTCGGCTGGATGCTTACCGCCAATAGTGCGTTCAAGCGAAAGGCAGCATCGCTTGCTCGCAAAGCGCTTGCAGCGTGGCGTGACCTTTCACAGTTTACCGAGTCCCGATACGCAACGCAGCGCTACGATGCGCTCGGGGAGTTTCACTGGGCGCTCTTTGAAGAGGATATGGCGAACGACGTAGAGACGTGCAGAACCATGCCTACACTTGCGGAACTCGTTAACGAGACCGCATGGTGGACCGGCGCAGCGGGTCCGGTCGACCGGAGTCGGGACTCTGATGCAGAAACCGATCCGACGATTCGAGAGATACACCGGCGCTGGCGGGACCTCGACACGAAAAAACCCTTGGATGGATGGCTACACTCGACCGAGGGGCCAGAGCGTGAAGGATTCGAATCCCGACTCGATCTGTCGCCGCAGATCGACGAGGCAGGCCTTGGAAACCCGAACACGGTAGCCCGCGAGCTCAGGAAGAGATTCGAACTCATTGTCGACTTCAACGGGGACGACAATGAACCATCTGACGAATCTGCAGAGTGTGCCTACGCGGTCTGCGTGTATCGCACCACGAACCGCAGAGTTGTTCCAGCCGAGATTCTCACCAGGGATCCGGTTCGAGTGTGGGTCAACGGGGCAGAAGTGTTCCGGACGCCGCGGACACGATTTCACTCCGACCCGCGGCACGGAGGCTGGTTCGCTCTTGAGTTGAAGAAAGGTGCGAATCTCGTTGTGATACGCAGCGTACGGACCTTGCCAAGGCCCGCAGGAGTAGAGGCAGATCGGACGGATCCACTGGAATGGGCTGTTCGGTTACGAGTTGGATACTCCATGCGCCACTTTTTCAGGCACCATGAGGTGGGGGGTGAAGCGCTGCGCAAGCCTTACAAACCGTAGAAACGGACGGCGATCAGCGTTTCAGGACGTTCAGGTGATCCAGCAGTACCTTGCCGATGGGCGAAATTTCTATCGTGTTTTCGCCTTCGTGAAGGTAGACGGCTGCACGCTCCCAGACCCACGCCCCGGTGTTGCCGGTGTGCCAGAACGTGATCCGGGCGACCTCGTTCCCGTTTACGACCAGGGGTGACGGATAGATGGCCTGTTGCTGGAGTGTATATCGGAACTCAAGTGTGTAGCTTCCTGCTTCGCGTGCGTTGAATGTCCACTTCACCCTATGGTGCGCGTTTGGATCACGCGGCTGAAGGTAGCCCGTGCCGGTAAACCCCTCTACATGTGATTTCACCGTCGACACTTCGAAATCGGCATCCTCCGCTTCCAGGATACTGCCTCCGGCAGTGGGTTCCAGCGAAGGAAGCCGGACCGTTCCCCCGTTGGCCGTAATGTCATACACAGCCCAGGCAAGGTTCTTCCTCCAGTCGACATGGCCGACGCGGTTTGTCCACAGCGGATTGTGGTAATTGGCCGTGGCGATTGCGGCAAAGTGCCTGAAATAGCCAGCCGAAGCGTTCAACTCTTCAGAAACCTTTTCGTACCACTTCGGGTCCATCGAGTTCCTGAACAGCGAAAGGAAGGTAGCGGCCCGGACCTTGTGTGCGTAGTATGTACCCATCAAGGCAATACTCTGAATATCATCAATGGTCATACGCAACTCGTGGCCCATATCGCCCACTATCCCGGCAGTCCATGAAAGCGCTACCTCGGCGTGTTCCAGAATGTCATCGGCAACCTGAAGCGGAGTGGTTCCGTCGATCTGAGCGCCGCTGAGAAAGGCTCTGGTGTAGTCATGAATCGACACAGTATCTGTCGCCGGATGAGGTGTAAGCGTGATGAATCGGTTCACGTCGTGGTAACCGGACGGTGTATCGGCAGTCCACGGAGTTGATTGACCGGATTCGATATACCACTGAAAGTCGAGCGCACCCCAGTGAAATCCGGTGACAAGCGGGTATACCATGGAAGCGCTTTGCCAGGCGGTAAACATTCCCCGTGCGTCTATTTCAGGAAATCTGTCCTGAAGAATATCGACGAACCGTTCGTCAGGAATATCCGGGTTGTAACCGAGGCGTCCCCAGCACATCCACTGGTACCAGTGCTTTCCAATATCCAGTTCCCGTGGCGCATCCGTGTTCTTCGTCAGAAACTCCCGGCCCCACACGTAGTGGTCCGAGCCGTAGTAGTAGCCCGCAGAAACATCATATGGAATGTTCCGCATAAACTCCCTGACGAAGCCGGGTGCACCCCAGCGGAAATAAAAAACGTCGTCGTTTCTCAGGGTCCAGAGCGTCTTCAGGTCTTCGCGCTCTATGTCGTTCAC
>SKKC01000302.1 GCA_007121695.1 Spirochaetales bacterium
AACCCGGAATACACACCGGCGGTCTGCCACCCGGCAATACTGGAAAGAACGGCAGCCGTTCCGAGCGTCACGACGGTCGCGGTTACGACCGGAGCTATCGTATGGGCAAAAAACACCTCGACGCGCTCGATATCCCCCGCGAGCCGCGCCACAATGTCTCCTGATCGCTCCCGCCCGAAAATCGCAGGGGCTTTGGGGACGAGCGACGCATAGACGTCGTTTCGCATAGTCTCGAGTATGTTAAACGCAACCGAATGTCCGCTGACCTGCTCCGCATAGCGCGATACGGCTTTGGCAAGTCCGATTCCGGCAAGAAGAGCCACAAAGGCCCAGTTGAAGGTGCCGGCAATGACCCGAACAAGCCCGAGGCCGATCAGGCCCAGCAGCGCAACGCTCAGAGACTGGGTCGTGACGCGCATGACGGTCGAAAAAAGCATCAGCGGCCAGAGACGTCGCACATAGCTCAGGAGCTTCGCCACCTGCTGAAGGGTACTCATGCCGGCGTCCGCTCCTGAATGGCTCCCGCATCGAGAACGAGTACGTCATCTGCAAGCGCGAACGTGGTCGCGCGGTGCGTCACCATGAGTACGGTTCTGTTGGTCGCAAGCAACCGCAGGGCTTCGAGAACTTCCCGCTCGGTCTCGGGGTCCAGCTGCGCGGTCGGCTCGTCGAGCACCAGAACCGGCGCGTCACGCAGGAAGGCACGCGCAATGCCGATGCGCTGCGCCTGACCACCCGAGACCGTTCCACCACGCTCGCCGAGGATCGTATCAAGACCATCCGGGAGCGTACGAACCCAGTCAGAAAGCCTCGCACTCGCAAGCGCGTCGGAGAGACGCTTCTCGTCGAATGGAAGCCCCATACACAGATTCTCGCGAAGTGACTCGGTAAACACATGCACCCGCTGGGGCACGTAGGTTACGGTGCGGGAAATCTCCTCGCGGGACATGTCGCGGACATTCCGGTCTCCGATACAGACCGTCCCGGTGTGAGGTTCAATGAACCGCAGAAGCAGCGACAGCAGAGTGGACTTTCCGGAACCCGATTCTCCCACAAGCGCCACCCGGGAGGCTTCGGGAATGAACAGATCAAGCCCGTCGAGGACCGGTGTTTCACCGTAGGAGAAACTGACCCCTGAAAACCGGATGTCACCACCGGAAACAGCTTCCCCGGGCACCATGTTCGACACCGAAGCGGGTTGCGCTACGGAGACCTGTAGCGACACGTGCGGGGGAATGGAGAGAAATGCGTTGATCCGCTTTTTCGCCCGCCTGCCTATCGCTCCCGCGAAGAAAAAGGCTCCAAGCAGATTCATCGGTCGCACAAGCTCTATGGAGGCAAGTACGACGAACAGCGCCGTACCCGCGGTTATATGGCCAGCCTGCAGGCGGGAGAACGCGAGAATGGCAGCGAGCGAGGTAACCGCAAGGGAAAAGGAAAGATCCACAACAAGAATGACAAGCTGGTTCAGCTTCAGAAGCGACATGGTCTTCCGGCGCAGTCGCGAGGCTCGCGCCGCGAGGGCCTCTCCGTAGTTCCGGGCCCGGTCAAATACCCGAAGCGTGGCGAGTCCCTGCAGGCCCTCGAGAAAGGATTCAGAGAGCTCGGAGGCCGTAGAAAAATACTCTTTGCTGGCCGTGCGGAAGCGCCTCTGTACGAGCATGATCAGAACCGGAATCAGCGGGACGACCGCGAGCAGCACCACGCCGGTCACCAGATCGACGCTCATGATATAGGCCGAAACCGCAACCGGGGCTGCAAGACCGACTATAAACTGGGGTAGATACAGCCCGTACAGAAGCTCGAGGGCGTCGACGCCTTCGCCAGCCAGGTAGGCGACTTCTCCGGTGCGCTGGTCTGACATGCCGACGGGTCCCATGCGCTCCATGTGCGCGAGCAGATCGTTCCGGACGCGGGATCGCGTCTCCGTCGCAATCTTCGACACCGAGATGCGAGCAGCGCCCGCGACCGCGGCGCGGACAAGAATCACGGCGCCGACAGCGATCGCCACCCACGCCGCGCCAATGGCGGCCGAATCGAGAATGCTGTCGAAGGCGACTCCCATGAGTCTGAACTGCGCGACATTCAGACCAACGAGTATAACCCCGAGGCCCGCCGCCAGTACGATCTTTCCCGGTTCAATAAACTTCACACCGGCTATTACAAGGTATTACCAACAGCAGGTCAAGTATCGAAACGGCTGTCAAAGATAGAAAAGCCTAGATTAATACGTCGCGTCCGCCGTTCCTCCGGCACAGATGTCAGCAACCGACCCCGCCCCGACGCCGAGGCGGGTCACCCCCATGGAGAGGTACTGTTCGGCGGTTTTCGCATCGCGTATACCGCCCGAAGCCTTTACCTGTATGCGCCCGTTGGCGGCTTCGAGCATGGTGTGAATGATTTCCGGCGTCGCGCCTTCGCCGGTAAAGCCCGTAGAGCTCTTGATAAAGTCGGCACCCGCGGCAACGGCACACTCTGTGGCGTTCTGTATTTCTTCGATGGAGAGCTGAGACGTCTCGAAAATAACTTTCAGGGGGACTCCGGACGGGCGGCAGACCATCGCGAGCCGTGCGATTTCCTGCTGCACTTCGGAGAGCAGGCCGGAACGGATCATCCCGTAGTTTACGACCATGTCGAGTTCCCGGGCTCCCGCAGAGATTGCCGATGTTGCTTCGACAAGCTTGGTATCGGCAGTGTGTGTCCCGTGAGGGAATCCTATGACGGTAGATACGAGGGTCTGTGTACCACGACACAGTTTGACCGCATCAGGGAGATCCCACGGCCGGACGCAGACGGAGTATACCGACAGCTGAATCATGCGCCGAATCTGCTCGCGCACCTCTTCGCGACTGAAATGAGGTTTCAGAATTGCTGCATCGATAACACGGGGAAGGATCGCGGTCGTTTCACTCATGTACGCATGAGAACCGGATCAGGGATGCTCAGTCAAGACGGAATTCGGGTCTTCCGAAACGGTTCAGGTAGGATTCGACGACAGCTACATCGTCCGGATCTATGTCAGCTGCCCGGGTAATGACGAAATTCTCGTCAAAGCGGGTTGCGGAATACAGAAGCCATTGCGCACGACTCCTCTTCAGTCGCGAGCGGATCGCGAGGTCACGCCGCCCCGTTCGCGAGGCACGGTCTGCCAGCGATCGTTCAGCAGTTCGGTAGGCACCATACGCGATTACGTAGGAATCAAGCAGATGCGATATCGCTCCTTCTGACAGCGTTCCGTCGATGGCAAGCAGGGACTCCGGTATCTGCAGTCTGTACCCTATGGTCAGGTCGTCGGGATCGGGAATGGACTCACGATTAAAGCGATAGAGATCGGGCCATAGATGGCGGCTTCCCCAGATTTCGTCAGCCAGGTCCCAGAGAGTATCTCCGGAGCGGACAATGTGCCCGGTCACCACTGGTCTCGCAGCGTAGTCTCGAGGGACCGTCTCCGGTTCGGGCGCGGCCTCGGGTTCGGGATCCGGCTCGACGATGGCTGGTTGCGGGGTTTCGGCCGTCTCCGCCGGTTCCGGGGGCGTGTCCGCTATCGCTGGCGTGGATGCCCGGACACTCGATGTCCGATCGGGGAGCAGTAGAAAAACCCCGATTATGACCGCGATCAGCACCACCGCCTCGATAATTATGAGCAGAATTGCACGGGATGTCGGAGAGCGGAATGTGTGTTCTCGACTCACAGTGTGTTACCTCTTGGAATGAGATGTCCTCATCTGCTCATAGTATCGTGCGAAAAAAGCAAATGCTAAAGTACCGCCATGCTATCTCGACGGGGGCGGTTCGCCCGCGAGCCGTGTATAGATATCTTCGAGGTCTTCGGTCGAATGGTAGGCTATTTCTATTCTGCCCTTGCTGTTCGTGCCGTGAATCACGACCCGGGACCCGAGATGATCGACCAGTAAGCGTTCGAACTCGAGCAGTTCCGGCGACTTCTCCACCGTCGGGGACGGCGCAGGTGGCTCCGGTGGTGTCTCACGAGCCAGGGTGCCTCCAAGCTCCCTCGCACGTTGCTCGGCCTGCCGGACGGTCAGCCCCTCTGTCAGCACTTCGTGCAAAAGAATGCTCTGGTGCTCGGGGTTCCTGAGACTCAACAATGCCCGGGCGTGCCCGGAGCTCAGCTCACCGTCTTCTACGGCCTGCCGCGCCTCACGGGAGAGATTAAGCAGGCGCAGCGAGTTGGCCACTGTCGAACGGTTCTTCCCGACACGAGCGGCAAGCTCTTCCTGATGAATGCCCGAGCTCTCCATAATCGCCTTGTACGCTTCTGCCTCTTCAATGGGCGACAGATCTTCACGCTGAATATTCTCAATGAGCGCTATTTCCCGCTTTTCGTCGTCAGTAAACGATCGAAGAACCACGGGGATTTCGGTAAGCCCGGCAGCCTGCGCTGCGCGGAAACGCCGCTCGCCCGCGATTATGGTGTATCCTCCGGTATCGTTCTTCTCGGCAATGAGCGGCTGTATAACGCCTCTATCGCGTATGGAATCGGTCAACTCTGCAAGAGAATTTTCTGGAAAATGTTTGCGCGGTTGATGAGGGTTCGGAATCAGGGAGTCAATCGGGACCTGGACGACGCCACCAGCCTCCTTGACGGCCGATGCGATATCCTTCTCTACGTTCTGCGTCTGTGGGGTAAGAAGCGCGTCAATCCCCCTTCCTAATCCTCGTTTAGCCACGGCTGAGTACCTCCTGGGCGAGTTCGGCATAACTTTTTGCTCCAGTGCTATTCGGATCGTAACGACTGATCGGGACACTGTAGCTCGGAGCTTCGCCGAGCCGGACATTTCGGGGGATTATTGTCCGAAACACTGTTCTGCCGAAATGCGACACGACTTCTTCGACGACTTCATTCGCAAGTTTTGTGCGTGAGTCAAACATGGTAAATATGATACCCCCGACCTCTAGCTGTGGATTCAGCGCCGCCTGGACCGTACGAACACTCTTCAGAAGCTGGGTCAGCCCCTCAAGAGCGAAATACTCGCACTGCAGCGGAATATAGACCTGTTCCGCCGCGACCAGACCGTTCAGGGTCAGAATGCCAAGTGACGGAGGGCTATCGATAAACACGTAGTCGGCGGTCGTCCCGATTCGTTTGATGGCATCCTTCAGAAAGAACTCGCGCCGAGCCTCTTCGACCAGTTCGACCGCTGCACCTGCGAGATCGGGAGTACTCGGCACAATGCGCAGATTGGTCACGACGGTATCCTGTACGACCTCGTCGAACGACGCTTGACGCGTAATGAGTTCGTACACTCCGTTTCCATCTGTGCGCGCACCGACGCTACTGGACAGGTTCCCCTGTGGATCAAAGTCTATGAGCAGAACACGTTTCCCGGCATCGGCAAGGTAAGCACCGAGATTGACAGCGGTCGTCGTCTTCCCGACGCCACACTTCTGATTTGCAAAAACAATCACACGCGCCATAATGAGCTTCCAGTATAGGGTATCCGGCCTCAGCGGGCCAACGGACCTTTACACAGATTCGAGACCTGACTGATCAGGACACCAGAGAGCACGACGATCATACCAAGCATTGTAGACAGTAGTACGGGTTGCCCAAGAACAATGATGCTGAAAAGAGCTGCAAATACAGGTACGGTATTGGTGGTAATGTTCGCCTTCGCGGCACCAAGCGTTCGGATACCACGACTCAGAAAAATAAAACTTACCGTCGACGGGAAGATTCCGAGAAAGAATACTGCTCGCCAGATATCAGGCGAAATCGGCGGCGACTCGATAAGTGTACGGACATCCCGAAGCAGAAAGAACGGCACGAAGTACAACAACCCCAGAATATTCTGCCACACAACCACGGTCACGGAATTATAATGCTCGGGAAGCCGTCTCAGAGATATTGAATATCCAACGGCTGCGAGTACCGCCGAGAAGACAAGGCCAATTCCCCGAATGTCAGCGCCCTCTCCACCGAGATCGGCGTAGACAAGCAGTCCCACACCGCCGAGGCTTACAATCGCTCCGAGGACCGTATACCTGGAAACCCGTTCGCGCAGAATGAAATACACACCAACGGGAGTCACAACCGGAATCGTCGCGATTACGACCGAGGCGGCGGCAGGCGTGGTATACAACAGTCCGGTGTTTTCACCGAGAAAATAGAGAAATGGCTGAAACAGCGCAATCAGAAAAAACACCGGCATGTCTGATCGTGCGGGCACTCGAAGGCGTCCGGTAACGCGGCGAAGCCGTGGAACGGCCCCGATGCCTGACAGACAGAGAATCGATACAATCAGACGAAACACGATCAGCGAGACCGGAGGAATCTGTTGCAACGCGACAGACGTAAAGACGAAGCTCAGGCCAAAGAAAAGCATCGCGAGAAGCAGTTGCACGTATACGAGAGCCATAGAAATCCTTTTAGTTGACCGACTTGCGAAAGCAGGGTGTGACCACTACACTATACAGGCACAAATGCCTCAAAAAGTCTGCTTCAGGAGTCGAATGCCATGGATGGCAATGTTCAATCGACAGAAATAGCTACACCGGAACTCGATCATTCCACCCTCCTGCAGTTTCCAAAGATCGAGCTGCATCGCCATCTCGAGGGTACGTTCGAGCTGCAGACCCTGTTTACCATGTCTATCCGAAATGGCATAGACCTGCCGACAGACTTCCCGTCGTTCAAGAAGGAAGTTCAGTTCCCCAAGGACTCGGAACCCGATTTCCTGAAGTTCCTGAGCAAGTTCCGCAACAACTGGTATCGCTCGCACGAGGACGTCTGGAACATCGCATATGAGTCCATGCGTGCGTTTGCAGACGACGGCATACACTATATTGAAGTGCGTTTTTCTCCGGAACACTTCGCAATTCACAATAACTTTGACCGGCTCGACATTACGAATATTGTCGTGGAGGCCGGGAAGAAGGCAGCCGAGGACACCGGCACACAGATCCGGTACCTGTTGACGTTTAACAGAAGCAGGCAGACGCAGGAAGAGATGCGAGAGCTGTACGATAAGGTAATGTCCTTGCAGCTTTCCGAGATCATCGGCATCGACCTTGCGGGAGACGAACTGAATTACCCACCTGAACTGTTCGTCGATTTCTTCAAAGCAGTAAAATCAGACGGATACTGTGGAACGACGATTCACGCTGGTGAGGTTACGCCCGCAAAACAGGTCTGGGATGCCCTGAACGTGCTGAACGCAGACCGTATAGGCCATGGCACCTCGGCGATTGAGGACACGAATCTGCAACGTTATCTGGCAGATAACGGCATAGCCCTGGAGCAGTGCATCACGTCCAATCGTCAGACCGGATCGTGGACCGACGAGGCGAATCACCCGCTGGGGCGCCTGTACAAGGCTGGCGTACCAGTTACGATTAACTCCGACGATCCAACCATACAGGACTCGGACCTGACGGACGACTACGTGAAGGCCGTCCGGTATTTCGACCTGGACATCGAGGACCTTATCAAGCTGAACCACATCGCGATCGATGCAACGTTCCTTCCGGAAACCGAAAAAGAAACTCTTCGAAACGACTATGACGCAGCCGTTACCCGGTTCCGCGCAGCGCAAAACCTGTAAATTATTCGATTCGCCCGTTTTGCTGCCTCGATATCGAGGCGTTTCCGCGAGTCACATCCATAATTGCCGTCCTGCGGATTCACACAGATACGCCCATACACGATGGTTCGCGGTTGGATGCGCCAGGGCATACACATCGAGTGTCGCTGATACGTCCTGAGGACTGTCGACGCTGTCGACGCTGTCCACGCACCCGATAAAGGTCGATTTCTTCTCGCTGAACGAGATTTCCGTGCGGGCGTTCGGCGTATACCGAGGGGAGTCGGCTTCCGTATAGCTCCAATGTTTCACGTGAAACAAAAAAGGCCCCGTCTCCGGGGCCTTTTTTCAGGACTCTGTATCGTCTGACTCGAAATCTTCGGTATCAGGGGTTTCCGTGTCATCGGGCGGAAGCTCGGCGTTTTCGGCATCGGCTGCGCGTTCGGCATCCTCGTCTTCCTTTGCAGCACGATCAACACCTACGACGAAGTCTGGCCGTTCAATCTGAACGATGCGAACCCCCGTTGCGGCCCGCCCATAGACGGGAACCGTGCCCAGATTCAGTTTCACCGTGTTCCCCTGGCTTGTGATAACCATAATGTCGTCATCATCGTTCCCGGAAAGCACGCCAACAATCTCGCCAGTTCGTTCAGCGGGCGTGAACACCTTCTGTCCACGCGTCCCCCGTCCGTGCGGGGTGAACTCGTCGAACTTCACGCGCTTTCCGTGACCGAACTCGCTCAGGACCACTAGATCGTGTTCGTCGGTCACACACACGGCCCCGGCGAGCTCGTCGCTCTCCTGCAGCTTGATTCCCTGCACGCCGCGAGTCGCTCGCCCCATGGTCCGCACCTGCGCTTCATCGAAACGAAGCGCGAGACCGCTCTTCGTAACCAGAAGGATGTCGTTCGAGCCGGTTGTGAGCATAGCGTGTACGAGCTTGTCCCCGTCGTCCAGTCGTATCGCGACAATCCCCCGGGTGCGTGCGTTTGAGAAATCGCTTGTCCGGACCTTCTTGGCAACACCGCGAGATGTCGCCATAAAGACGAAACTGTCGTCCGTAAAGTCTTTCAGGCTTACCACGGCGGCTATCTCTTCGTTGGCCGTAATATTCAAAAGCCCCTTGATATGAAATCCCCTGGCGGTTCGTCCCGCTTCGGGAATCTCGTGGACCTTCATCCAGTACGCTTTCCCTTCACTCGACACAAACAGAATGTAGTCATGGGTGCTCGCGATAAACAGGTGCTGGATAAAGTCTTCTTCGCGCAGACGCGTCGACATGGACCCTTTGCCACCACGCCCCTGCAGACGATACGCGCTCAAGGGCACGCGTTTGATGTAGCCCTGGTGGCTCATAAGCACGACCATCGGTTCTTTCTGTATGAGATCTTCGATGTCAATTGCTTCGATTTCGTCCGGAACAACCTCGGTTCTTCGGTCGTCTCCGTACTTCTCCTGAATCGCGACCGTCTCGTCGCGAACCACGCCGAGAAGTTTGACCTCACTGGCCAGAAGCTCCTTGTAATAGGCAATGAGACGTCGGACTTCCTCGAGTTCTTCAATGATTTTTTTCGTCTCGAGCGATGTCAGCTTCTGCAGCCGCATGTCGAGAATGGCCTGAGCCTGAATCTCGGACAGCTCAAAGGCCGCAATAAGCCCGTTCCTGGCAGTCTCGGTATCCGCACTCTGTCGTATGATGCGGATCACCTCGTCGATGTTGTCGAGCGCGATCTTCAGACCGATCAGGATGTGCTCGCGCTCCTCCGCCTTTCGCAGATCGTATCTCGTACGGCGCGTCACAACCTCTTTGCGGTGACGAATGAAGCACTCGATCAGTTCCTTCAGATTCAGGACCTTCGGGCGTCCATCAACAAGCGCCACGTTGTTCACCGCGAAATTGACCTGCAGTTGCGTGTTCTGGAACAGATGATTGAGGATGATCTTGGGGCTGACTCCGCGCTTGAGTTCAATCACGATCCGCATACCGTTGCGGTCGCTTTCATCACGCAGGTCACTGATGCCTTCGATCTTTCTGTCGTTGACAAGGTCGGCGATCTTCATGACCAGATTCGCCTTGTTCACGAGGTAGGGAATCTCGTGGACTATTATGACGTCCTTACCGCTCTTCGTGCTCTCGATGCTGAACCGCGCACGTACGGGCACGCGTCCTTTACCTGTACGATATGCTTCCTTGATGCCCCTGCGACCATAAATGATACCGCCTGTGGGAAAATCAGGGGCCGTCACATAGCGCATGAGTTCGTCAATGGCAACCTCGGGGTTATCAATGACCTCGCAGATCGCATCGCAGACTTCCCGTATGTTGTGGGGAGGCATGTTCGTCGCCATACCAACTGCGATACCGTAGGCCCCGTTTGCCAGAAGGTAGGGAAACGCGGCCGGCAGAACGGTCGGTTCCTGCATGCTGTCGTCGTAGTTTGCCGCAAAATCGACCGTTTCTTTCTTGATGTCGGCGGTCATTTCCTCGGCTATGCGATCGAGTTTTGCCTCGGTATATCGCATTGCAGCAGGCGGGTCCCCGTCGACCGATCCGAAGTTGCCCTGGGGCCGGATAATAGGATACCGCATGCTGAACGACTGCCCCATGCGAACAAGCGCATCGTACACGGATGCATCACCATGCGGGTGATACTTCCCCAGAACGTCGCCGACGATACGAGCACACTTTTTGGACGGCCGATCGACGCGGAGCCCCATTTCGTCCATCGCATACAGGACGCGCCGGTGAACAGGCTTCAGTCCGTCGCGAACATCCGGCAGCGCGCGGGACACGATGACGCTCATGGCGTAATTCAGAAAACTTTCCTTGACCTCATCTTCTATGTTGATGGGTATGACGCGACCTCGATTATCCGACATGAGGTGTTACTCCTTCGTGGTTTCGACGATTACACATCGAGATTGGAAACCTGCAACGCGTTCGCCTCTATAAACTCGCGTCGCGGTGCCACATGCTCGCCCATGAGTGTCGTGAACATGGACTCGGCTTCAACCGCGTCTTCCATATCGACTCTCATGATATTCCGCGTCTCGGGGTTCATGGTTGTTTCCCAGAGCTGTTCGGCATTCATTTCGCCAAGCCCTTTGTATCGCTGCTGGCCGATCTTTTTGTCGCCAGCGCTCGCCCTCATTTCCTCGAGAAAGCGGTCCCGTTCGTGGTCGTTGTACGCGTACTCGACGCGCGACCCGACGGAAAGCTTGTACAGGGGTGGCATCGCAATAAAACAGTGACCCTCTTCGATCATTTCCCGCATATAGCGGTAGAAGAACGTCAGCAACAGCGTCCTGATATGCGATCCGTCGACATCGGCATCGGCCATGATAATGACCTTGTGATACCTCAGCTTGCTGACGTCGAACTCCTGCCCGACGTTCGCCCCGAGGGCCTGAATGATCGGCTGAAGCTTGTCGTTGGTAATGACCTTGTCAATGCGGGTCTTCTCGACGTTCAGCATTTTCCCCCAGAGCGGGAGGATGGCCTGAAACTGCCGGTCGCGCCCTGCTTTCGCGCTGCCGCCCGCCGAATCTCCCTCGACGATGTACAGCTCGGTCTTGCTCGGGTCACGCTCGGAACAGTCAGCGAGCTTACCTGGCAGACCACCCGAATCGAGAACGTTCTTTCGACGGGTCAGATCACGGGCGCGTCGTGCGGCTTCGCGTGCCTTCGCCGCGAGCACGGTCTTGTCGAGTATCTTCTGAATGACATCCGGATTCTGATCGAAAAAGAACGAAAGGTGCTCATTCACGAAACTCTCGACTATGCCTTTGACCTCGCTGTTTCCGAGTTTACCCTTGGTCTGTCCTTCGAACTGTGGATCCGGGACCTTGACTGACACGACGGCGGTCAGACCTTCTCGCACGTCGTCGCCGGTAAGGTTCTCGTCGAGTTTCTTGCTGAGTTTGCTTCGCTTGAGGTACTCGTTCATGGTCCGCGTCAGCGCACTGCGAAACCCGACCAGATGTGTACCACCCTCCCGGGTGTTGATGTTGTTTACAAAACTGAACAGCGTCTCGTCGTACCGGTCGTTGTACTCCACGGCAATCTCGATTTCCACATCGTCCCGCCTGCCTTCAAGGTACACCGGTGGTTTGTGTATGACGGTCTTGTTCTTGTTCAGGTACGCGACAAACTCCTGCACACCTCCCTCGAAACGGAAGTCGTGAGATTTCTCTGTGGGAAAGCGCCGGTC
>SKKC01000152.1 GCA_007121695.1 Spirochaetales bacterium
ACGCCCTCGTCGGCGAGAACGGCGCAGGAAAGCCCACCCTCATGAAGGTTCTGACGGGCATCCACGACAAGGATGCCGGAGAAATATCCTACCTTGGATACCCGTTCAATCCACGAAGCCCGAAACACGCACTCAGTCTCGGCATCGGCATTATTCACCAGGAACTGAACATGATGGACCATCTGACGGTGGCCCAGAATGTATATATTGGCCAGGAATCGACCGTTTTCGGCGGTCTGTTCCTGAGCGAGAAGCAGCAGAACAGACGGACTGCGGAGCTCTTTGAACGGTTGAACATAACAATTAACCCGAGCGACCGGCTTGGTGATCTCTCGGTCGGCAAGCAGCAGATGGTCGAAATCGCAAAAACGGTCGCGAACGAAAATCTGCAGATACTGATCCTCGACGAGCCGACAGCCGCGCTCACGACCCGCGAGATAGACGAGCTGTTCCGAATTATGCGCGATCTGTCGCAGCAGGGTGTGGCCATGGTGCACATCTCGCACCGCCTCGACGAGATTGAACAGATCGCGAGCCGCGTCACCGTGCTTCGGGACGGCGAGAACGCCGGCACCCGCGACGTACGGGATACGTCGAAAGCAGACATTATCAAGATGATGGTGGGCCGTGCGGTCTTCGAACAGCCAAAACAGGCGAGCACGGTTCCCGAAGGTGCGGACGTTGTGCTCCGCGTACGGAACCTTAACGCTGGCGCGCAGGTAAAGAATGTAAGCTTTGACCTGCACCGTGGCGAGATCCTCGGTTTTGCGGGGCTGATCGGCGCAGGTCGTACCGAGACGGCGCGTGCCGTATTCGGCGCCGACCCTGTCGACAGCGGCACCATCGAAATACACGGGCGGCCGGTACACATACGGTCTCCGCAGGACGCGGTACAACACGGTATCGGCTATCTGTCCGAAGACCGGAAACGCTACGGTCTCGCAGTGAAAATGAGCGTTGCAGAAAACACGGTCATGGCGAGCTATGACGGTTTTTCCCGATCAGGCTTCGTGCAGTTCGGCAAGGTTGCCCGGGCAACGCGCGAGTATGTTCAGAAACTGAACATCCGTACGCCGTCCATAGAGCAGATCGTGCGGAATCTCTCTGGCGGCAACCAGCAGAAAGTCGTTATCGCGAAATGGCTGATCCGCGACTGCGACATACTGATCTTCGACGAACCGACCCGTGGGATCGACGTCGGGGCGAAGAGCGAAATCTATACCCTCATGAACTCGCTCGCGGAACAGGGGAAGGCCATTATCATGATTTCCTCTGAACTACCGGAAATCCTGCGTATGAGCGACCGGGTCGCTGTCATGTGCGAAGGCCGCCTCACCGGCATTCTCGACATCGCAGACGCGGACCAGGAATCGATTATGCACTACGCAACCATGCGCGAAACAGGAGTAGCTACGCATGCAGAAAACTGAACTTGAAATTGAAGAAAAACGGAGATCCCGGCAGAAACTCCTGCAGAGACTGCTCGCCCCATCGGCACTGGTAATACTGTACCTGTACTTCGGGTTTTTCGGGAGAAACTTTTTCTCGTACCAGACGCTCGTGAACATTATCGACGCGTCGTACTACATCGGCTTTATCGCGATTGGTGTCACCTTCGTCATTATCACCGGCGGAATAGACCTGTCGGTCGGTACGGTCATGATGTCTGCCGCGATTATCGGTGGTACGGCGTTCACGCGCTGGGGCTGGCCCATAGAGCAGGCGATGGCGCTGATCATGGTCGTGGCCACCCTGTACGGAATCTTCAACGGAATCATGGTGGCGTACGTGAAAATGCCGCCCTTTATCGTAACGCTCGGCACCATGATGACCTCCATGGGCATAGGCTCCATGGTCGCAAACGTGCGAAGCGCCGCGTTTCCCAGCCGTCGGGCTGCAGGAGGCTGGTTCCGCAATTTCTTCAAGTTCATTACGGAAGACAACATAGCAATTCCGACCGGAGCCATTTTGCTGCTCGTGGTGGTCATTGTGTGCCACGTTATTCTGACCCGGACGAAAATGGGGCGCTACATTTTCGCAATTGGCAGCAAC
Organism: Spirochaetales bacterium; assembly: GCA_007121695.1. Lineage (GTDB taxonomy): Bacteria > Spirochaetota > Spirochaetia > DSM-27196 > SKKC01 > SKKC01. Next base: position 2,053 of record SKKC01000152.1, read on the forward strand.
AAGGAAGCAGCCCGCCTGTCCGGTGTGAATACCCGGGTATGGGAAATGTCGGCCTACATTGTAGCTGGCGTCTGCGCCGGTATCGGGGGAATTGCGTTCGCCGCCACGTACACGACGGTCATGCCCAGCCAGGGGCAGGGTTTCGAACTCTTCGCGATCGCAGCCGCGGTTATCGGCGGAACGTCCCTGTCCGGCGGCGTCGGTTCGGTGTTCGGAACGCTGATCGGCGTGTTCATTATGGCCGTCCTGAGTAACGGGCTTCCGTCCATGGGACTCCAGGCGCACTATCAGACCTTCTTTACCGGTGTTGTCGTCATAGGAGCGGTACTGCTGGATATGTACCGGAACAACCGGGCAACTCAGGTCAGGGTGTTGACGGCCGCAGACGCGTACAGATCGGAGACCATCGAAAAAATCCGCGAACTGCGCGAAAGCGGCGATGAGGCAGCCGCGGCTGCACTCGAAAAGGACATGAATGCAGAGTACGCACGCCTCAAGAAGGAAGAACGCGAGGAAGCAAAGCGTGTCCGCGCGCAGGAAAAAGCTGCGGAGAAGGAATTCAAGGAACTGCTTAAAAAACGGTCCGGGAATACCAATAACCCGGACTGATTAGAGAACAACACATACAGGAGGTATGTCATGAGAAAAATGAACAAGTTGGTCATTATTGCAATGACACTGGTTCTGATCGTCGGCCTTGCGCCGTCACTTTTCGCTGCAGGCGCCCAGGACGAGGTTCCCTACATCGCCGTCGTATCGAAGGGCGAACAGCACGACTTCTGGCAGCAGGTGCGCCTTGGTGCGGAAGCCGCTGCAGTAGAAGTTGGCGTGGAAATCACGTTTGAAGGCCCGGCGAGCGAGGCAGACGTGCAGGATCAGGTGCAGATGCTCAACAGCGCACTCGCGCGGAACCCTGTTGCGATCGCGCTTGCGGCCCTCGATACCAACGCAGTCGTTGAACAGCTCGAGGATGCAATACGTCGGAATATTCCTGTTATCGGATTCGACTCCGGTGTGCCGAATGCACCCGAAGGTTCGATTTTCGCGAATGCGTCGACTGATAACGCTGCCGCAGCCGGTCTCGGCGCCGAACACATGTTCCGCGAAATCGTCGGTCAGATCAACG
>SKKC01000234.1 GCA_007121695.1 Spirochaetales bacterium
CCCTGCCCTCGCTACTCATGGTGGCGAGCATTCTGACTGTCAACAATACCTGCGACGTCGTGGGCGATACCGAGGCAGGGCGGAAAACGCTGAGCATTGTCTTCGGTCCGGCTGTCGGCGAGGCGATCGTCTACGCGCTCGGCGCGCTGAGTCTGCTGTTACTCGCCGGATACAGCGTGGCGGGCCTGCTGCCGACCGTTCCCGGCCTTGTTGCCGTGGCCGCCGTCACCCCGCCAATCGTGATTCAGTATCGCCGCATGCACCGGCGCGGATTCAGCCACGACACAAAGGGGCCGTCCATGGGCGCAATACTGCTCGTGTTCAAACTCTATACGATCGCGGTGCTCGCCATTCTGCTGACCCCGATTCTGCTGCAATCGGCAGCGCTGTAGCGAGGCGTTTTACAGCAGGTCCTGCACGCGATCGTACAGGAGCCGGGACGCCTTGTTCGCTTCCGCGATTGCGCTTCCGACCTCCGCGATGTCGTCGCGGACGAGCGAGAGGTTCTCGGCAATCGTGCCGGTGGTCCGGTCGAGCTGCTCCACGGTAACACCAACAGAGGTGACCTCCTGCGTGACACGGCCCTGCTCTTCTTCTATGCGACGCGACTGCTCCTGCACCTCGTGCGAGGCGTTCGTAAGCATCTGCATGCCCTCGAGAATCTGCTGCCCGCCCGTTGTCAGCTCGGCCGCGCTGTTCGAAATTTCCGCGAGGGCCTGGGCCAGGGCGCCAATTTCGGCGTGCATCTCGCTGAAGGTCTTCGATGTCTCGGAAAAGCGGGCGTTACTGCGCTCTATGGTTTCCATGAGATCGCGGACGCTTTTGCTGATCATGGTCGAGTTTTCCGAGGCTGACTCCGCGAGTTTGCGGATTTCTTCGGCCACGACGCTGAATCCACGCCCCGCCTCGCCCGCATGCGCTGCTTCGATGGCCGCGTTCATGGACAGCAGGTCGGTCTGCGCGGCTATGCCGCTAATGATGCCGTTGACCTCGAGCACGTCCTGCATTTTGTGATTCGTCTCTTCAAAGACCTGCTCTGTTGCCGCCATGCTCTCGAGGCCCTTTTCGGCACGGGCAACGAGAGCCTCTATCGCGGTATTTTTGGTGCGCGTAATTTCCTCGACCGACTGCAGGCTCGCGAACATCTGGTGGACGGCGGCGCTCGACTCTTCGATTGCGCTTGCCTCGTCTGCTACCTGGTTATTGAACACCTGCAGACTCCCCGCGATGGAACGGACCGAGGTAAGGGCGCTGGAAAGGTTCGTGCCAAGCTCGGACATGCTCGATGACAGCGTACGAATCTCGTCGATTGCGTCGTTGATCTTTCGCTCGGATACGGCAAACCTGTCCGACACCCGCTCGACCGTACCCGCGTTTTCGCGAGTCGCTTCCATGACCTGCGTAAGCTCGGCTACCTGCGTCATGGTTTTCGCGTGCTGGGCACCGAGGTCACTGACCATACTGCGTCCGACACTGTCCGAACGAAGCGCAAAGCCCGCCACGACGGTGTAAAGGATAAGACTGTTGAAGAGCGCGTCTGCGGCGAGCGGCGCCTGCGGAACCGCAACGGCAAAATGGAACGCGAGGTGGGCCGCAAGGCCATAGAAGGTCGCGAACAGCATGTGCCAGGGCTTCCAGTTAATCGCGAGCACGAACAGAAGCGGGGTCACCATGTACATGGTCGACATGTAGGGTGCGGTCGCGTCGATTGTCGAGGTATTGAAGAGCATAAACGACATGACCACCGGAGACCCGATAATTGCCATGGTCGACGCGACGGCAAACCTGCCCCGAAACAGGATAATAATGACCGTCACGAACATCGCAATCAGCACTGCGTGAAAAGGCAGCGTCGCGAAGTTGCCCCCGCGGACCGAGTTCAGAATAACGAGTGGCATCAGGAGCAGCACAAGCACCGATGCAATGAACACATTGGGTGCCTTTCGCCGGAACTGTTCGTTCTGTTCGTGTTCGTAGAGGACCCGAAGTCGTTGAAACGGATTCATGAATGGATATTACACAGAGAATAGAGTGCTCGTCGACCGGGTATTTCCCGGAGAAACGAGCTCTTTTGTATTGCATAAAAATGTGCGCGCCAGTATATTTTTCAGTCAATATCACTTTCGTCGCGAAATAACACATTTGTCATAAAAAACAGCGTGAAATTAATTACGGAACGGGAATAAGGTGATATAATTAAACAAGAGAGGTAAGGGTATGTCTGTAACAACGGAAACATATATGGATTTATCAGACGAATTCGGAGACGCCAGACGCGACCTTTTCGCGAAGATTGCCCGGCTGTACTACGTCGAGGACATGAATCAGCGACAGATTGCCGAGCAGCTGAATATCTCGGTCGCAAGTGTCTCGCGAGCATTGTCGAAGGCGAAAGACCTGAACATCGTACGAATTTCAATAGAAGAGACGAGGGAAGAGTTTCACAAGATAGAGATAGAACTTGAGCGCCGCTACAACGTGCGAGAGTGCATGGTAGCCGGTCGATTCGACAGCCGGGACGACATGTACGCCGACATGGCCTCAATGGCGACCGGGCTGCTCGCACGACTTCTGAAGCGGGACGACGTGCTCGGCATAGGCTGGGGAAGCGATCTGCGGGGTCTCGCGCAGAATATCGGACGCGCGAGCGTCGGGCGTATCGATATCGTCCCTGCTGCGGGAACCATAGAGCACATGAGCGAACCGCTCCAGGCTGGCACCATTGCGGACGCCCTGCACGAGCACATCGACTCAGACGTGCACACGGTGCAGATTCCGTCGTTTGCCGCATCGGCAAGCGAACGAAACAGTCTTATGCGCAACAGCGATTTCAGCCCGATCCGGCGGCTGTGGAATCGTCTGGACACCGTTATTCTGAACGTCGAACCCCTCGACGGGAAGGGAAACGGTTTCTACACGCCCGACCAGCAGAAAGAGCTCAAGGCACTTGGCGGGGTCTGCGTCATTAACGGAAGCGTACTCGACGCCGACGGTGCGCTTATCGACAATCCCTTTATAGACAACGTCATCGCGGTTGAACTCGACGAGATCCGGCACGTGCGCAACGTGGTACTCGTCGCGACCGGTGCCGCCTCGGCGAAGGCAGTGCGGGCGGCGATCGCCGCGGAGTTTGCACATGTGCTTCTTCTCGACATCAAGTGCGCCGAAGCGCTGTAACGACCCCCACGATTGTCGTTGCTATTGTACAGAACCGGAATGCGCGCAGCGTGTTCCGGTTTTTTTATGCCCTCGCTTGACGGACCACACCGATACGGTATGATTTTGAGGACGGAATCATGAAAAATCCAGAAGCGCGCATCCGCGATGCACTTGAAGTTGCCAAACTCTATTATTACCACGGCCTGACAACCGAAAAGATTGCCGAGGAGCGGGGCGTATCCCGACCAAAGGTTTCACGGCTGTTGAATTTCGCCCGCGAACAGGGGCTCGTCGAGATTACGATACACGACACCGAGCGCAACGTTGCTCCGCTGAGCGACGCGCTGCTCGATCGATTCCGACTGAACACGGTTCACGTCGTATCGGTTCCCGAAGTACTCGGAGAGGTCGTGTGGCTCGAACGTGTTGCAGAGTTCAGCGCCAACTACCTGAACACCATTCTGAACCCGGGCATGACGGTCGGCTGCGCGTGGGGGACAACGATCAGCGCTGTGGCACAGCGGCTTATTCCCAAGCCCGTTCCGGATCTGCGACTCGTACAGCTGAACGGTTCAGGTAACACGCACACCTATGACAATCGGTATGCGGCGCAGATACTGCAGACATTCGCAGAAAACTACGGCGCACGGGTCTATCTGTTTCCGGTTCCGACCTTTTTCGACTATCCGGAAACCAAGACAGCGATGTGGAAGGAACGAAGCATCACACGCATTCTCGAGATGCAGCAGAACGCCGACGTGCTTCTGTACAGTATCGGCGCTGTTTCAGGCGGTGTGCCAAGCCATGTATACAGCGGTGAATACCTCGAAGAGCACGACCTGGGCGAACTGCGAAACGCGGGAGCAGTGGGAGATCTGGCCACGGTATTCTATAGGGCCGATGGCACGTACAACGACATTGCGATCAATGCCCGATCTACCGGCCCGTCGCTGGATCTGTACCAGCGCGTCAAGCGCGCCGTCTGCATTGTGTCCGGCCGGGCAAAGGTGGAGGGACTTCACGCGGCGCTGCAGGCGGGCTTCCTGAACGAACTGATAATTGACGAGCCAACGGCCCGACTTCTGGTCGAGCGGTTGTAGCAGGAAACAGCACGTACGCATACGCACGGGAGGCATGCATGAGCGAACAGTACGTTATGGCATTTGATGCCGGAACCACGAGCAACAGGGCGATTCTGTTTAATCATTCGGGTGAAATTTACGCCGTCGCGCAGCAGGAGTTTCCCCAGATTTATCCGAAACCGGGCTGGGTCGAACACAACCCCATGGACATATGGGGTACACAGAGCGGTGTCGCCCGGCAGGTACTCGAGCGCGCAGGTGTGCGGCCGGAACAGGTTGCCGCAATCGGCATAACCAACCAGCGCGAAACGGTCGTCCTCTGGGATGCGGAAACAGGGCGCCCCGTACACAACGCGATTGTCTGGCAGGACCGGCGAACCGCGGGAATCTGCGATGATCTTCGAAACGACGGCTGGGAAGACCACATTCGCAACACGACCGGGCTCGTAATAGACGCCTATTTTTCGGCAACCAAGGTAAAGTGGCTGCTCGACAACGTGGAAGGAGTTCGCGAACGGGCGCGCGAGGGGAAGGTGCTCTTTGGTACCGTCGATACCTGGCTTATCTGGAACCTGACCCGTGGCGATGTACACGTTACCGACTATTCGAACGCGTCCCGTACCATGATGTTCGACATAAACACGCTCGACTGGGACGACACCATCCTGGAGAAGCTGGGCATTCCCCGCTCCATGCTCCCGGAGGTGAAACCCTCGAGCGCGGTGTACGGCGTCACCGATGAACACACCTTTGGAGGCGCAAAGATTCCTGTTGCGGCAGCCATTGGAGACCAGCAGGGTGCGCTGTTCGGACAGGCGTGCTTCGAGCGGGGAATGGCGAAGAACACCTACGGAACCGGCAGCTTCGTACTCATGAACACGGGTACTGAACGCATCGCAAGCGAAACCGGACTGCTGACGACCATGGCCTGGGGAATAGGCGACGACGCGGTCGAATACGCGCTTGAAGGGTCAATTTTCGTGACCGGGGCGGCGGTACAGTGGCTGCGGGATGAGCTGCATATCATAAACGATGCGCGCGACACCGAGTACTTTGCGAAAAAGGTCAGCGACAACGGCGGTATTTATCTGGTCCCGGCCTTTGTCGGTCTCGGAGCACCGCACTGGGACTCCTACGCCCGCGGCACCATAGTCGGTCTTAGCCGGGGAACAAACCTGAGCCACATTGTCCGCGCGACGCTCGAATCCATTGCATATCAGACGAAGGACGTTATCCAGTGCATGGAAGAAGACTCCGGCATTGTCACCAGGGAACTGAAGGTCGACGGAGGAGCAAGCGCGAACGATTTCCTGATGCAGTTCCAGTCGGACATGCTTGGAATTCCCGTATTGCGACCACGAATCATAGAAGCGACCGCACGAGGGTCGGCATTCCTCGCGGGGCTTGCCACCGGTTTCTGGAAAGACAGATCCGAAATCGAAAAATCCTTCGACATAGAGCACCGCTTTGAACCGGAACTCGCCGAAGAGGATCGCACCCGGTTGTACCGAGGCTGGAAGCGGGCAGTCGAAAAAGCCAAGGGGTGGGTTGATCCGGACGACAATTGAACCGATACACTCGACAGGATACCAGTATGCACCTTCTGCTTCGCCGTTTTCTTCCTGTTTTTCTTGGTGTGACTGCCGTGTTTGCGGTCACGGCCTCTGAATCAACCCGTCTCGACGACGCCATACGGCACTTCTATGGTGGCGACATTCCCGCGGCGATCCGGCTGTTTACCAGCGTGGTGAACAGCGAGCAGGCGCTCGCCGCGGAGCGGGACGAGGCACGCGCCTCGCTTGTGACGCTGTTTCGCATGACGGGACGTTTCGAGGACGCGCTCTCGCTTCTCGCCGACGACGACCCGCAGCGGGTCGTGCTGTTACAGCGTGCCGGCATGTACGAGGCAGCTCGGGCCGCGTACAACGCGCTTTTCGAGGCCGGTGCGCACGACGCGGAAGCCGCCCTGGCGGCTGCGAAGGCAGCGCAGAGTCTCGGCGAATACGCGCAGGCAGAAGACTACCTGCGCGTCGTGTTCAGCGAGTCGCCCGTCCCTGCCGGGGCATACCAGACCCTCGGTGAACTGCAACGCTCGACCGGACGCTACGAAGTCGCTGTCGAGTCGTTCAGGACGGCCCGTCGGCTCGAACCAAACCTTACCTCAACGCTGCTTCCGGAGGCGCAGGCTCTCGTGGAGCTCGGCAGGTACTCAGAGGCCCGACCTGTTCTGCAGCGGGCCCGGTCGGCACGCCCGCACGAGACCGATGCGGTCGCGCTTCTATCCCGCGTGGAATCTGAAGCTCCCGAGTTGCTTCAACGCGAAGAACTGGATCGCGTGGAACGTCGCGCGACCCGAGACGCGCCATGGGTGCGCGACGTTCCAGCGGATGCCGAGCGCATTCCACGCGTTCGCATTGGCCTTGCCGAAGGGCTGCAGGAGCTGTGGCTGAAAACCGGCGCCGACTGGCACCTTGCCGAGTACCCCGAGGTCACCGGATCCCGCGGTGACGTTATTCAGTTGACCGAAACAACCTCCGACATTGTTCTTCGCGTGAACGACGTGGAGCGCACGCGAACCCCGGTGAGCGGCCACTGGGTTACCATAGTTCAGGACGATCCGCGCGCGACGCTTCTTGTGTTTGACCTCGAACACTCCTCAGGACAGTTTTCGGCGGGTATCGAAGATCGTGCGTACCGGGGCACACTCGCGTTCGGGCGGCCTGCAGGGGTCGCACCTACCGGGTTTACCATGGTGAACGAGCTCGACGTGGAATCCTACCTGTATTCCGTCGTTCCATCCGAGATGCCTGCGTGGTGGCCCGAGGCAGCGCTGGAAGCACAGGCGATCGCTGCACGAAGCTATACCTTCGCTGCGAGCCGATCCCGTTTCCTGCCGAGGGGATTTGATCTGCTCGGATCGGTCGCAAGCGCATTCTATCGGGGTGTCGGCGGGGAATCGCCGCGAACCACCGCGGCGGTCAACGCGACCCGAGGGCAGGTCCTTCGCACCGCGAACGGCGCCATACTCTCTGCAGTGTACTCGGCGAACAACGCGGGGCATACCGACAGCGCTGTTGACGTCTGGGGCTTCCCCTCGCCGCTCGTGGGGGTCGCCGACCCGCAGCTTGGCGAGGACCCGTGGTATCGAAGCCCTGCGGCACTTGCCACATGGATACGTTCGCGCCCGCCATCGTTCAGCTCGGCTGCACCGTTTTCGTACTGGAATGCATACCGGTGGGAGCTGCGCGTCGATGTGTCGGATCTGGCCCGCCGGAATCCAGGAACAGGAACCATTACGGCGCTGATCCCGGAAGGGCGAAGCCCGGCCGGGAGAGTGCAGCACGTTCGGCTTATCGGTAGCGCTGGCAGCAGAATGGTGTCCGGAGACGCGATTCGGAGCCGTCTCGGGGGTCTTCGCAGCAACCTGTTTCTCGTGGAACCGGTAGTCGATTCGCGCGGGCATACCACGCATTTCGTGTTTCAGGGCGCGGGATGGGGGCACGGTGTGGGCATGGATCAGACCGGTGCTGCGGGCATGGCGCAGGCCGGTTTCTCATCGATAGAGATTCTCCATCATTACTACCCTCAGGCGGAAGTTTCAGTGTACTATTGATTCCGTTATGAGCGTGGCTATACGGAACACAGTCGTTGTGGCGCTTCTCCTGATCGTTTCGATCACCTCCGGGGTCCTTGCACAGGACGCAGAGGTCGTGGACCGGATCGTGTCACAGGATTCGCTTTCTCTCGGCGAAGCAGCGTTTCTGCTGTATCGGGCGGCGATTCAGGATAATCCGCCGCAGGATATCGAACGTGCCATGGCGATCCTTCGCGAACGGCACGGGCGCTTTCGCACCCGCGAGTCCGACAGCCCGGTCACTCTGTCGGAGTTCGCGCTTATCGGCATGAACGCCTTCCGCGTCCCCGGCGGGCTCATGTACACCCTTACGGACATACCGCGCTACGCGTACCGGGAAGCGGTCTATCGCAGGCTTATTCAGGGACGCTCGGCACCTCGACAAGCCCTCGGCGGAGATCGCGCGTTTCGCGTTGTGCACCGGCTTCTGAGTCAGTTTCCGCCGTCCGTGTTCGAGGACACGGAACGGATTCGCGCAGACATTGCCGAACTTCGCCAGCAGATAGATACCTTCGGGCTTCGGGTGTTTGACCCGCCGTCGTTTACGCGTGGCATGGACATTCTGCAACAGGCAGACGCGCGGCGTGAAACCCAGCCCGCTGAAGCATTCCAGGACTACGAGCGGGCGGAAACTGCACTGCGTATCGTGGTGAACACGGGGTTTCCCGTCGTCATTGAGGACCGCAGGCGCGAAACGCTCGAGGCGCGCTCGACTGCGGTCGCCGAGCGCGCGGATACATCGCTCCCCGACGAGTTCAATCGGCTAGACAGCCTTCTGTCTGACACGGAGCGGCTGCGAAGGCAGGGGCTCTTTCCGCAGGCCTTTGAGCAGTACCAGGACCTGACACAGCGATTCCTCGCCCTCGCCTCCATTACGCGCGAACTCCGCGAAGAGGCGGAACGTGCGGTCGACGACGCGGAAACACGGCTGCGCGAGATTCGGGACGAGGAGTAAACGCGCGGGCGTTCCGGAGGAGTAACCGTCAGTCGAGCACAGGCGTTATGCGAAGCACGGCCCGTGTGACCTGCTCGGTAACCACGTCAGACTGATCTTCGAGGGACGGCTGGGTCTCGGAAGCGTCCGGGTCGGTCTGGTCCACCCGGGTACTGACTATGACTGCCGATCGTCGCTCGGCCACAGGACTGCTCGGCACTTCGTTTCCCACAACCGAACTTTGCTGTCCTGCCTGCACGACGACGCGCTGACCAAAGTTGTTCACAATCTCGACAATACCTTCGTCTACGCTCAGGTTCTGACCATCAAACTCGAACGACGTACCGCGCACCGAAGCGGTCGCAGTTGGTCCGCGAAGCTGGAAATCGAACTGCCTGTCGGAAGCCCGGCGAACTTCACCACGCACACGCCCCACTTCGAGATCCATGTCGGTAGTTACGACGTTCTCGCGCTCGAACAGCTCGCGTATGGTAAGCCGCGTCAGTGCGCGTACTCGTATAACCGAGTCTTCTATATCTATCGCCGCAGAGGCACCAAACCCGGTCGAAATTCGTGTGCCCGACGACACAAGCTGCCCGACCTCAGCAGCCTGCCAGGCCCCGCCCGGCTGCTGTATCTCTACGGTTCCACGCACCTGGCTGATAACGGCACGGTCGACCCCCTGCGAAAACGCAGAAGAGAGGCCCATACCGGACAACAAAAGCAGCGTTACGCATGTTCTTATGAGTCTGCTCACAGATTCCCCCTTACGGAACAATTCCTTGCCTTAAAACGATACCGTTACCTGAAGCGATCCTGACAGCACAGCCGACTCCACCGCGATATCGCGTGCCGGCACGAACCCGAACACCGATGCAGACAGAGCCACATCGGACACAGGCCGGTATCGCAGCGAAAGACCACTATCGAGACCGAGAAAAATCGCTTCGCTGTCTGCATGAACGAGTTCACTTTCCTGTGACCTGCCGAGCCTGAGTATACCACGTGAATCGACAACTATCTGCAAACCGGAAAACGGACCGGTCAGAAACGGTCGTGTCGCCCACGCGGCAGAAAGCTGAGCGTGGCCTGCTGCCGGGACAGGCTCTACGCGACCAAGATTCACAGCAGTCACGGGGCGGTAGTCCGCGAGTCCGACCTCTGCGCTGCTGGCCGACACGAACGCTGCGGTCAGGACATTCCGGTTGCTCGCGCCGGGATAGTACTCGAGCAGTGCTTCGAGAAGCAGCGATACCTCGACCCCCGACAGCGAAGGCTCGGGAAAGACGGCGCCCACACCGAGAATCGCGGATGTGTTCAGGACAAGCTGTTCGCGAAGAGGCTGCTCGAAGTACACAGTCAGAAAACCCGAATGGTACTGCTCGCCCGAACTGACCGTATCCGGAGGCAGAACGTTCGGCATATCCCACTGTGTCAGAAGCTCAACGCCTGCTTCACCGCCCGCCTCCGTTCGACGACCGAAACCGGTACGGGTCAGCAGGCGTCCCGGGCCAAAGATAACTGTTTCGCCTGTAGCCGCCAGCAGCAGGGCGTCTTCATTGGTCAGGAGAATACGGGAAGATGGCTGGAGCACAAGCCCGGTGTAGGCCGCGTCGAAACGGACCGCATTTCTCCCGAAATCGCCGCGTACGCGCAAACCATCTGCCGGATGCAGAACAACCCGCCGCGTTCTGTCGGCGAAGGAATACCTCCCGACACGATACACGAGACGACCGCTACCAACGTCGTTCTGCTGCACTTCCAGGAAGAGCTGTTCGAGATCGATCAGATAGGTTCCGTCGAGAAAATCGCCCTCGCCAGGGGTGTACTCGGCAAAAGCGAGAAGCCGTAGAAGCGCGTGTTCACCGAGCAGGGCCGTTCCACCAAAGCTTCCCCGGAAACGTTGCGTATACGCCGGTTCGTTCTCCGAAATATCCCAGCGGATACCGGATGAGCTTGAAACAACAAGCTCAAAACCGGCCTGCTGACCAGATACTCCGGCTCCTGCGACAATACACAGGAGACAGACGAGAACAATCCTGATTCGACGTGTGTACATGCAAGGCCCCCATACTGAAACACTGCATACTCTTGTACCATGCAGACAGAACAGGGGCAATATGGAGCTGAAACTCTGTCGGGACGCGAACTACTGCGGGAAGCTGACCAGAAGCTTCTGCATCTGTGTCCAGCGCTTCTCGCCGACCTGTTCGATAATGCGGCTATACGCGTTCTGCCAGTTGCGAATACCTTCCTTGACCGCAGTCACCCCTTTTCGACTGAGTGAATATCGCTGTGTTCGTTTGTCTTTGCCCTGCTTGCTCGTGACATAGCCTTTCTGTTCGAGGGTGTCGACGATGCGACTGACCGTGCTGGGATCCGACCCGATGAGATTCGCAAGCTCCGAACAACCGGGACCCTCAAGCATTTTTATGTGCACGAGAATCTGAAACTGGGCGTTAGTTACCTTGCCTCCGCGAAACTCTTCCTCAAATATGCGGCTAATAGCCTTGTAGACCTTGCCGATCCGACTCGCGGGACAAATGGTGGTTACGGCTTCCAGTTCTTCGAGAAGTTCGTCGACCGGGCGTTCCTGCACTAACTCACTGGTACTCATGATATTTTTCCTTGTATTTTAGAATACTTCCCGGAGGCTAAATAGTCGACGGTGAAACATACGTTCGGCTGCAACTATTCGACCAAATACACGGGAAGCGTTTGCTGGTATAATATTGCAAATCGTTCCGGGACGACCACCGGAAACCGATTAATTGCAGTTAAAATCTGATATGGCAGGGCTTTCAGAATGCAAATTATTATAATTGGCGCGGGGCATACGCATGTACATACACTGTACAATGCTCCTCGCCTCGCGCACGCCGGAGCGAACATCACGGTCG
>SKKC01000218.1 GCA_007121695.1 Spirochaetales bacterium
ATATCAAGCGCGCTGCTGCTGTTGTGAACGCGGACCTCGGCGAGCTCGACAGGACGATCGCCGACGCGATCATACAGGCGGCAGATGAAGTCATTGCCGGCACCTGGGACACTCAGTTTCCCATAGACGTCTTCCAGACAGGCAGCGGAACCTCCTGGAACATGAACATAAACGAAGTGCTTTCGAACCGGGCTATCGAGATTCTCGGTGGAACCATAGGAAGCAAGAAACCGGTTCACCCCAACGACCACGTCAACCGTGGCCAGAGTTCCAACGACGTAATTCCGACTGCCGTTCACGTCGCCGACCGCATGGTGCTCGACGAACTGCTTGCCGGCGTCATGAAACTCGCAACGTCGCTCGAGCGCAAGGCCGACGAGTTCAAGGACATCGTGAAACTCGGCCGGACCCACCTGAAAGACGCGGTTCCCATGACGCTCGGGCAGGAGTTTGCAACCTTTGCGCTGCAGATCCGGAAAGCGCACGACCGCATACAGCGGACAGCGGCATCCCTCGAAGAGCTCCCGCTTGGCGGAACCGCGGTCGGAACCGGCCTGAATGCACACCCCGATTACCGCCCGGCTGTCGTCGCTGAAATCGCTCGTGCGACGGGCCTGCCCTTTCGTCCCTCATCGTTGCCCTTCGAGGGGATTGCGTCGCGCGACGCGCAGGTAGAGCTAATGGGTGCAGTCAATGGCCTTGCGGTCGCGCTCATGAAAATCGCCAACGATCTTCGCCTGCTCGATTCCGGCCCCCGGAGCGCGTTGGGAGAGATTGCCCTGCCAAGCCTGCAGCCCGGGAGCAGCATCATGCCAGGGAAGGTGAATCCCGTTATTCCGGAAATGATGATTCAGGTCGCAGCCCACGTGCACGGGCAGGTGCTGGCCGTAACCATGGGCGCGCAGAACGCACCGCTGCAGCTGAATATGATGAACCCCCTGATCGCCTACGAGACAGTCGACGCCATGAAAACGCTCGCCGCGACGTGCAGCACGGCCGCCGAGCGCTGTGTGGACGGGATTACCGCAGACAGCGAACGCTGCGCGCACTGGATCGAGTGGAGCACCGCCATGGTGACCCCGCTTGCCCGGACAATCGGATACGACAAGGCGAGTGAGCTCGCGTACAAGGCATTCAAGGAGAAGCGTACAATCCGGGACGTGTGCCTCGAGGCCCAGGTCGTGAGCGAGGCGGAGCTCGACGACATACTCGATCCGCGAAACATGGTCTGAATCGTCGGTGACCGGCCGTCGGCCTGCGAATCTATTGCAGTGCCGACGAGGCCGGTGTACACTTGGCACCTATGGAACTGAACTACGCGGATCCCGACTACGTTGACGCAATGAACTCGTATCTCTCCGGTCACTGGAAAGAGGCCGAGCCCAAGTTCAAGGCGCTCTGCGACACCTACGAGAAAAGCACCTTCGTACGCCTCATGCTTGGCGACGTATATTACTCGAGTGGAAAACTCGACGCTGCGGTCAAGATGTATCACGCGGCAATTCTGCTGAATCCGGAGTTCAACCTCGCCTACTACAAGCTTGGTGTGTGTTTCTACCGGAAAGGACATCTGCGGCACGCGCTCGAGGCGTTTCAGCGCGTAGCCTCGGGGCCAAACAGCCACGCACTGGCCAATTATTTCATCGGCCTGATACACATGTATCTGGGCAACGACGAAGACGCGGCGAAAGGCTTTGAAGCGTTCAAGCTGCAGAGCGAAGAGAGCATTATTGCGAACATGTATCTCGCCCAGCTCATGGTAAAGGCGAAAAAATACGAGGAAGCGCTTCCGCTGCTTCTCGAACTCGCAGAACAGACGCCGCACTTTGCCGAGGTGCATTACATGCTCGGAACCGTGTACTACGGCATGCACGATAACGCGAAGGCGGTGCAGAGCTATCGCAAGGCGCTGGACATAAATCCCGCAGACGAACGGACCAAGACCAAACTGACGCTGCTCACCGATATTCAGTTTATCTGACGGTAGAGTTTCGCTCCCGGTCCGTGTATCATGCGGACCATGGAAACACACGCGGAACACGACGCATTTCTACACCTGGCCGACACCCCGTTGCCCGAATATCGCGGGGTTGGCCGGCTGTTTCGTCACGAAAACACCGGATGCGAAATATACCATCTCTCGAACGACGATCCGGAGAACCTCTTCGCATTCGTCTTCAAGACCGTACCGTCCGACTCAACGGGTGTTGCGCATATTCTTGAGCACACCGTCCTGTGCGGCTCGGAGCGGTACCCGGTCAAGGATCCGTTTCTGCTCCTGTTGAAGGGCAGTATGTACACCTTTCTGAACGCGCTGACCTTTCCCGACAAGACCGTGTATCCAGCGAGCAGCACGGTCGAGGCGGATCTGTTCAATCTCATGAAGGTATACGGCGACGCAGTATTCTTTCCGCTGCTGAAGCAGGACATGTTCCGGCAGGAGGGGCATCGGCTTCTGTTAAAGGATGATGGCACACTCGGCTACTCCGGCATCGTCTATAACGAAATGAAGGGGGCGTACTCGACGCACGACGCGATTGCCGGAGAGCTCGCAATCCGGTCGGTGTTTCCCGATACTGCCTACGGCTTTGATTCCGGTGGCAGACCCGAAGATATTCCGAAACTGACCTACGAGAACTTCGTTGACTTTCACCGAACGGCATATCATCCGGCAAACGCGCGGATTTTTCTCTACGGCAGCATTCCGACAGACCGGTATCTGGGTTTTCTGCACGACGAGTTTCTGAGCCGATTTTCACCGTCGAGTAGCGATCTCGATGTTGGGGTACAGAAACGCTGGTCGGCCCCGCGGGTGGAGCTTGCACACTACCCGACGGAGAACGCAGAGACCGCACAACAGTCCTCGGTTACGCTGAACTGGCTGCTTCCCGAGAGCACGCGGGCGGACGAACTGATCCGGTTCAGCGCGCTCGCCGACATTCTGCTCGGAGGCAGCGGCTCACCACTGTATATAGCGCTTATCGAGAGCGGTCTGGGAGAGGATCTGAGCTCGCCGACGGGCATAGAGACAGAGCTGCGGCAGATCGTGTTTTCGGCCGGACTGCGCGGCACCGATCCCGAGCGTCGGGAAGAGATCGAGTCGGTTATTCTTTCGACGCTCACAAAGCTTCGCGACAACGGCATTGACCCCGACG
>SKKC01000041.1 GCA_007121695.1 Spirochaetales bacterium
CTCGAAGAGATTGCCATCGGGAAGCGAATTATCCGCCCGGCCTACAAGAATGTTCTCGGCAGCAGACCGTACACACCCATGAAAAACCGGTAGTCAGGCTACCGTGTCACGCAGCCCGCGTCGCAGACCGGCAGATGCAATGACCGGGCCGACTATCTCTTTCACGAATATCGCCATGAGGACAATGTTCACCGCCTGAAGCAGCGTGGCAGCTGCTACGGGCGGCAGCTGTCCCAGCACAGCGCCACCTTCGATAAGCAGGACCAGTCCGAGCGCGACCCCCGCCTGCGGGACAAGGCACCAGCCGACGTTTCGGCCTATGCCAGCAGAAACCCGTCCGATCCGGGCCCCGATTCGAACACCCCAGTACGCTCCAAAGAGCCTGCTGAGAATGTACACGGCGCCGGACAGAAGAAGCGGTCCGGCGATAAAGGCTTCGAGCTGAAACTTGGTCCCCGCCAGCACGAAAAATAGCGCGTATATGGGCGGTGTCAGCGGCTCGAGCGTCCGGAACACCGAATCCGATCGGGCCGACAGGTTCACAAATGTGGCGCCCGCAGCCATGTTCAGAAGAAGCGGCGAAAACCCGAGCGTAATCCCGCTTGCCGTTCCAATAAAGAGCAAGCCGGTCGCGAGAATAATCGTCCGCGCGGCTGCCTGACCGCTGTGGCGTGTGGCAAGGTGCATTGCAAAGCCACCGACAATGCCGATGAGAACTGCGAGGAACACATCTGACACCGCCATTCCCAGCAGAACCAGCAGACTGTCGCCCGTTCCAACACCAAACATGATCGGCGCAAACTGAAAGACAATTCCGAACAGGATAATCACCAGGGCATTCACCACCGCAATAACGCCAAACAGATGCTCCACGAAAGGTCCGCTTGCGCGCTCCCGCTGCACGAGCGCGACGGTGGTACCGGGTGAGCTCGCGCCCGCGATAACACCCATGAGCACGGCCACCGCGGGATGTATCCCGACAGCGAGCAGGGCCACACCAACAAAGGCCCCCGTTACGATCAGATGCCCGGCGCTGATCATGAACACTGCCTTTCCGACTCTGGTAATTACGTCCCTGCGCAACGAGCCGCCGACCGTGAAGGCCAGGAAGGCAAGCGCTACCTCGGTCAGCACCGCGAGTTCTCGCGTCATCTGACTGCTCAGAATCCGCGCCGCATACGGGCCGATCAGGATGCCGGCGACTATGAATCCGGTGATCTCGGGCAGCCCAATCCGCTCGGAAGCCTTTCCGAGTGCGTATCCAACGACAAGCATAATGCCGACAGCCCAGAGCGGATGGGTGTTCAGGAGGTCAAGTATTTCCACGATGTGTCCAGTATGTCAGACAGTTGATCACAAGGCAATTCCGCTACGAACACACGTGACTATAGACTACCGGTATACCGACAGGTTGGAGCGTAATCACATGAGTGCCGTTGTCTGCCAGTATTTCCCCGCCGCCGAAGATCGCACCTGCTGGTCGCGTGTAACGGAACAGGCTCGCGCCTCGCTTCTTTCAGACGCGAATGAGCTGCAGGACCAGCCCTGGCCCATCCTCCCGGCTGTCCGCTACATGGACTACCGTCGGAACGGAAACCGGTCACGATACGAAGCGGTGTATTTCGACCGCCGGTCTCGCGTGCTGCTGAACATTCTGGCGGAATCAGTTGAGCATACAGGACGCTTGCTCGACGAGGTCACGAATGGGTGCTGGGCTATCTGCGAGGAGACAAGCTGGGTGCTTCCCGCGCATAACGGTCCCTACCGGGGCGATCGGTACCCGGCGCTTCCCGTGGCGACAGAGCCAATCGTAGACCTGTTCGCGGCCGAGACCGGGTCGCTGCTGTCTGCTGCTCTGCAGATTCTGGGCTCAGATCTGCACGAGACGTATCCTGAAGTAGTCACACGCATGCAGCACGAAATCCGAAACCGGATCATTACCCCCTTTCTTGAACGTACAGACTTCTGGTGGATGGGTTTTACACCAAAAGAGCCCAACAACTGGAACCCCTGGATTGTCAGTAACATCCTGAGTTCGACCTGTGGTCTGCCGCCGGATCTCGTCGATGTACAGTCAATCGTCGATAAGGCCCTCGAATGCCTCGAGAATTTTCTGTCTGTGTATGCAGATGATGGAGCATGCGATGAAGGTCCCGCGTACTGGGGACACGCAGCAGGCTCGCTGTTCGACGCAGCTGACATACTGAAACATCTCACAGACGGACGCATTGATCTCCTGTCGCGGCCGAAGGTCGCCGAGATGGGGCGCTTCATGTACCGTGTACATATCGACCAGCGCTGGTTTGTAAACTATGCGGACGGCCCCGCGTGGAACAGCGGTGCCAGCCCGCAGCTTCTGTATCGCTACGGACGGGCGATTTCGGACAGCACGCTCGAAGCACTCGGTGTGTACCTGCACAGAGCCGGAGATACGGCCGCACAGACATACCCCGGCACTCCCTACCCGCTCCGCGGTGTCTGGGCGCTTCTGTATGAGGCTGAGCTGTCGGAATCAGCGCGCACCTACGCCCCGGTTACCGACGCATGGTTTCCCGGAATACAGGTCGTCACCGCGCGCAGCGAGGCGCGCGCGAATAATCATTCGCTGTTCTTTTCGGCGAAAGGCGGTGACAACCACGAGAGCCACAACCATAACGACGTCGGAAGCTTTGTCCTGTACTGCGACGGACACCCCGTAATAATTGACCCGGGCGTGGAAATGTACACGAGCCGCACGTTCTCGGATCGCCGCTACGAGATCTGGACCATGCAGTCCGCGTATCACAATCTGCCGGTTATAAACGGCTGCGACCAGATTCCCGACTCGAACAGCGACCCACGACCACCGCGCTCGGTCACGACCGACCTTACCCCGGAACTGGTACGTTTTTCGCTCGATATCGCTCCGACATATCCACCGGACGCGAACGTCGAATCGTGGATACGCCGTTACGAGTTCCATCGGACGGTCGACGCGCCTGCCTGCCTCGATGTCACCGAACAGATGCGATTCACGGGCGACCAGAACACCGCCGGGCTTGTCTTCATGACCTGGAACGAGCCTCGCGTACAACCGGATGGTGTCGTGTTCCGGACTGACATCACCCAGGTCACACTGACCATGGGAGGACAGCAGAACTGCGAGGTCAGC
>SKKC01000406.1 GCA_007121695.1 Spirochaetales bacterium
ACTTCGTCGCGTGCCGGAATGGCAGGCGACTGCTCTGCCTGAAGCAGCGCAAGCGGTTTCAGTCGTTCAATCCCCGCGTTGTAACACATACCGCTATTCTCGCACGAATTTCACGCCTGCAGCAGTCAACCGTTCTGCAAGCGGCAGGCTGAAGGCGGTCGCGGGCGTCTGAAACCCCGGCCGGGCGCAATCCGCCTCTGCCTGATCGACGAGCAACAGGGCAGCCTCCGCAATCATGATTGCTGTCGCTCCGTATCCGGGATCGCGCTCCGCGGATACGCGTATCCTGGTCGGCGGCTCCTGATCATCTGTCCTGTATCCGGACACAGTCACGAGAAACCGGCCGCGTCCCTCGCGAGCCGCCTTCGGGCCCTGTCCCTGCTTCGGGAGCACGGTCAGTGACAGCAGGTACCGGGTTGGCGGGAACAGCAGGAGCAGAATGAACGCGCCCATGCCGAGCGAGGCGAAACAGGACTTCAGAAAACCAGCCGGGCCGGAACCAAAAGAGATAACTTCGCGATAGTCGGGCGCAGGACCGAGCGGGTGACCGGCAAGCGCATTGGTTCTCCGGACGATCCTGGAGTTCACCGATTCCATGACGAAGGGGACAGTCCACGCGCGAAGCCAGGGATCGAATCGTCGCCGTTTCCGGCTGCGGGGTGTCGCCGCCGCGTCGGGGGTAAGACTGTCCGGATCCCGAAGCGCGGCGCGGGTGTCGGCGTCTGAACCAGCCTCCTTAATCATGGCGAGCATGCTCGCAACCGTTCCGCCGCTGAAACCACCTTCGGTAGGGCCGGGGACGTACCGTATTGCATCCGGAGTTCCGCGCCCGCGTTCCCGCATTACCTGCTGCAGGAACAGAACGCCGAGATCGCTCGGAATAGAGTCGTACCCGCATGCGTGGACGATGCATGCTCCACTCGCTCGAGCGGCGTGCTCGTGGTGCTGTATCATGCGCCGCATCCACGGTGTTTCGCCCGAGAGGTCAACGTAGTGGGTACCATGCCCGGCGCACGAGGCGACAAGCAGGTTCCCATAGCGGCTGTAGGGCCCTGCGGCAGCAATAACGACGCGGGTCTTCTGCACCAGGATGTCGACAGACACCTGCTCAAGTAGATCAATCCGCTCAAGATCGAAGGAACCGGAGAGCGTCGTTCTGAGTGCCTCCAGACGCGACCGCGAACGACCGGCGAGTGCAATCCGAAGCCCTGCTGCGGCCTTGTGCCCTGCGAGATACTCTGCAATCAGTGAACCGGCGAATCCCGTAGCCCCCACAAGGGCGATATCGTAGTCCCTGCCGGCAGTCTGTGTGTTCATGACACGAATGTACTGCTTCAGGCATACTGCGGACATGCAGGTGCTTCCTTTTTCTTATAACGAAATACACGAGACCTTACAGCGACTCGCAGTACGGATTCAGACGTCCGGGTTTGAGCCCGAGGTCATAGTCGCGATCGGGACCGGGGGGTTCATACCCGCCCGTATCATGAAGACCTTTCTCGGGCTTCCGATTTACACCGTCGGGATTGCACTCTACCTTCCGGATCATTCGACGCTTCCGAGCCCGCAGAAGATACAATGGATAGACGAAGTCGAGCAGAAGCTATCGGGCCGCAGAGTGCTTCTGGTGGACGAGGTCGACGACAGTCGCACGACGCTTGAGTACTGCATACGGGAGCTGCTCGCTCACGCACCGGCTGCGCTCGGCGTTGCCGTCCTGCACAACAAACAGAAAGAGAAGCGCGGTGCGCTGCCCGATGAAATTGCCGGATACTGGGCAGGCGATGAGATACCGAATGTCTGGGTCCGGTACCCCTGGGACGCCGAGGACATACAGGAACACGACCAGCAGGTTCAGCTGAAAGCTTCCAGCCCTGGCCAGTAAGGCTTGTACAGTTCAATAAGGCGTCGTGCGACATCCTGAACTGAAGTATCGACCTTCGCGGTGTCGTCAGTATCGGCCTCAGCGACGGTATCACGCCCGGGTGTCCCTGCTGCTGTGGAACCCGTCAACACCCGCAGCGACGCGTCGACTCCTTCGGCAAGCGCGCTGGTGTCATAGCCTCCTTCGAGCAGATACAGCAGCCTGCCTCCTGCGCGGCTGTCTGCAAGCTCGCAGTCGAGTACGGCGAATACCTCGTAGGCCGCTGTGGACAGCTTCATGGACGCGAGCGGGTCCCTCCGGTGCGCATCGTATCCCGCGCTTACGATGACGAGGTCCGGGTTGAACTCGTGTGCCACGGGGTACACCAGGTTTCGAAGGACATGAAGATAGTCCGCGTCCGCGCATCCGGCAGGCAGCGGGCACGAGATCGTGTAGCCTTCGCCTGCACCGTGCCCGATGTCTCCGAAACGACCGGTGCCGGGGAAGTGGGGATACTCGTGTACGCTCGCGTAGAGCACGTCCGGTCTGTCGTAGAAGGAGTGCATGCTGCCGTTGCCGTGGTGCACATCCCAGTCGAGAATACAGACGCGACGAAGCCCCCGTGCGAGTGCGTGCTCGGCTGCGATGGCCGCGTTATTGAAAAAACAGAAGCCCGCGGCGTGTGCCGCCTCCGCGTGGTGCCCCGGTGGACGCGAGAGCACGAAAGCCCGGCGGTCAGGTCCGTCGAGGATCGCGTCGACCGCCGCGATCGCGCTTCCTGCGGCGCGTCGCGCAGCGGCGTAGCTGTGCTCGTTCGCCGTGGTGTCGCTGTCGAATCGTGTGTGCGGGACGCCGTGGGTTGCCGCTACCCTGTGTATGTAGCTGCGCGAGTGAGCACGGGCGAGCTCGTCCCCGGTGGCGTCACGGCACTCGCCCACATGGAACCGGTCTGCGTACGGGGCCTGTTGCAGCATGCGGTCTATGGCTTCGAGGCGTTCAGGGCGTTCGGGGTGGCCGTGGGTCTGGTGGTGCAGACGAAACAGGGAGTCGCGATACAGGAGCATGCGTTATTATGACCGAAAAACTGTATGAGCACAAAAAAAGGCCGCCACGGAGTGACGGCCTGTTCGGACAGACGCGTGTTTCGCGTCCTGCAGATATCAGTTTCCGGTTGCGATTGACAAACCGTCTGTATTGCTCCACTCGAGCCACGACCCGTCATAGTTGTAGATGTTCTCGAAACCAAGCAATTGCTCGAGGACGAACATGCTGTGTGCA
>SKKC01000118.1 GCA_007121695.1 Spirochaetales bacterium
GCCTGGTTTCACTCATTCCATGAGTGTGCCATAGCTTTTGCGTGCAGGGAATACCTGAAGCCTCAGGAGCCCCACAAAGTTCTGAGTCTCGAATCCCGACCGCAGCTCGCCCGGTAAAAGTTGTAGCGGACGGGATTACGGAACGCGTAGGCCTGATGGTACTCTTCCGCGGGATAGAATGCTTCGTAGGCCCGTATCTCGGTCATGAAATTTCCTGGCAACAGAATACTGGTCTCGGCCCATTGACGCGAGGCAAGCGCGTCTGTCCGCTGTTCGTCGCTCAGGTAGAAGATCGCGCTCATATACGGGCTCCCTCTGTCGCAGAACTGTCCACCGCCATCGAGGGGATCGATGTTAACCCAGAAAATCTCAAGCAGTTCGCTGAATGAGACCCTGTCGGGGTCAAACACAATTTCCACTACCTCACGATGGCCCGTGTTCCCCGAGACCACCTGCTGATACGTGGGGTGCGATACTGTTCCGCCGGAAAACCCGCTGGTAACGGCGTATACGCCGTCGACCGGATCAAACGGAGGTTCCATGCACCAGAAACAGCCCCCGGCGAATATCGCGCGCTCGTACCCGTCCGGGACCTCGATTCGCCCTCGCTCGAGCGAGCCACCCCGTTCGCTCGGACGTAGCCCGTCGGTCAGGTTTTCGGCAGGACCCTCACCGGCTCCCGACTCGCCGATGCCGGCTGCCAGCACCCGAAGAACGGCGAAGACCGAAAAGAGAATGACGGGGATGATGATTGCACGTCGAACCGATGCGTCCATAGTCAGCTAAAGGTACTGCTGCACAGGGCTGTTTGACTACACCAGAGGCGCTGTCATGTCCTCCGGTAGCTGTGACCCGAGCGGGTCTTCGAAGTCGGCCCAGACGTCCGGACCAGCCTTCAACTCTTCGTCTGTCAGCAGACAGGCAGCGAGACCGTGTCGGATTTCGTTCTCGTTCATATTTCTGCCTATGTAGACAAGTTCCTGTTTTCGATCCCCGTACTCACCCGACTGTACAAGCTTGTGTACTTCGAGTCGTTCGGCATCGGTATCGGGCCAGTATTTTTTCGGTATTGCAGCCCACCAGAATCCACCGGGTTCGGCGCGTTTGGCGGTCCCAGCCTGCGATAAATACCAGGCGATGTCGGGCCGGCTTGCGATCCAGAAGAAGCCTTTCGCCCGGACGACGCCGGGTTGCTCGACGTTCCAGAACTCGGCGAGTCGCCCTGGGTGGAAGGGGCGTTCGCTTCGGAACACGAAGGAAGAAATACCGTATTCTTCAGTTTCCGGAACGTGGACGGACGCCAGTTCGTCCTGCCATGCCTGTGAGCTTTCGGCCGCCTCCATGTCGAATTTTCGCGTGTTCAGGATGCGGTTCAGATCGATTCTGGCAAAACTCGTGCGAACGCACTCCGCGCCCGGATTCAGCTTGCGCACAAGCGACTCCACCCGGGCAACCTCCGCGTCCGGGACCGTGTCGGTCTTGTTCAGAAGAATTACATCGGCAAACTCAATCTGATCCGTCAGCAGATGTGCGATGGTTCGTTCGTCGTCGTCGGACATGCCCTGTCCCCGATCAACGAGAAAGTCTTCGCTTCCGTACTCCTCGAAAAAACGCGAAACGTCCACAACACTGACCATGGTGTCGAGACGGGTCAGATGCTTGAGACTCTGCCCGTCCTCGTCGTCAAAGGTAAAGGTCTGCGCCACCGGGAGCGGTTCCGAAATTCCGGAGCTTTCTATCAGCAGGTAATCGAAGCGACCTGCGCGGGCAAGCTTCGTTACTTCCTTCAGCAGATCGTCGCGAAGGGTGCAGCAGATGCAGCCGTTCGACATTTCAACAAGTTCTTCTTCTGTTCTGCTGAGTGCCGCGTCACCCTTGAGCACCAGCGACGCATCGATATTCACCTCCGACATATCGTTCACTATGACGGCAACTTTCAGACCTTCCCGGTTGGTAAGGACATGGTTCAGAAGCGTTGTCTTGCCCGAGCCCAGGTACCCTGACAGCACGGTAACGGGGAGGCGCGTATCCTGTTCTGTATTCATGGTCGAAGAGTATTACGTTGTAATAATGCGGTCAAGCGGGTAATAATGCTTGCCCTGGGCGAAGCGATGAGGCACACTTTCGACCATGATAAACTCCATTGCCGTCATGAGCACCCTCGGCAGTTTCGCCCTTGGCGCGATGTGTTTCTCGCTGTTACGGGTCTCACCCCGGTATCAACAGTTTTTCGAAGCCCGTGCGCTGGCCATGCCCGCGCCGCTGGATCCGGGGAAGACGAGTCCCGTTGCCGAAATGCTCGCAGTCAGCATACGTCGCATCATTGCAGTTGTGATGTTCGTGACAGGCCCTGGTGTCGTCTACGCGGTAGTTCGGTGGTTGTTGCCACAGCGACTCCCGCAGCGCTTCGATACGAGTATTGCAGCAGGCATGCCGTCTCTGCACCTGGCGGACCAGTCCGCCTGGGTCTGGGCTGCGGGGGTCTCGGCCGTGGTGTTCGCGTATTTCGTGATCCGTCGTATACGGGCGGCCCCCGATCCGGACACGGAGGCCGATCCTCCG
Source organism: Spirochaetales bacterium (assembly GCA_007121695.1). Lineage (GTDB taxonomy): Bacteria > Spirochaetota > Spirochaetia > DSM-27196 > SKKC01 > SKKC01. The sequence continues at coordinate 2,563 of SKKC01000118.1, forward strand.
TTGACTGAGTGGCCGTTGTGGGCAGTCGGAGTGAACCTTGCGGGGATTGCCGTACACGCTGCAGCTCTGGAGTGGATTCTCCGCGGTGCGCTGTATGCGCTTCTGGTTCCGGCGGGAGCAGATCTGGCCATTGGTGCAGGCGCAGTTGTCTATGGATTGTCCCGGCTTCCCGACGGGCCTGCCGTTTCCTTCGGAGGCATTCTTCTCTCGGCGGGGGCGGGCCTGATCGTGTACATGTCCGGGTCGCTGGTTCCGGTGATCGTCGGCCACATTCTCTTTGCTTCGTTGCGCTTCGCGCTGCTCGTACACCGAAACCCTGCGGTTTCGCTTGTTCGTTCTTGAAAATGCTTGAATAAATACGGTGGCGCTGTTAATATTTTTTATCGATTAGTTGAAAATGTTACTACTGCTTTCCGGGGGTTCAGCTTGAAAAAGCATACCGTTCTTCGCGCCCTGTTGGGTGTTTATGTTGTTCTTGGGCTTGTTTTCATCGGATTCGGGACTGTTTCGGTCGTAAGCGCCTCCATGCCCGTAGCCGCAAACCAGGAAATCGATATCGACATGCGTGTGATACAGAACACGTGGACCTGGGACCCCGGTGAGATCACCGTCGAGGCAGGTACGCTGGTTCGCCTTCACATTACGAACGAGGACACCTACGATCATGGGTTTGGAATCAGGGAGTTCAATGTGGACCAGCGGCTGCCGGGTGGCCAGACGACAACCGTGGAGTTTGTAGCGTCAAGAAGCGGCGAGTTCGAGTTTTTCTGTACCGTGTACTGTGGCTCCGGCCACTTTGGCCAGAGGGGTACGCTCTTTGTAACCGGAGAAGGCGAGGCGGTCGCCGACGCCGGCGAGACAGCCGCGCCTCAGTCGGACATTCCCGTCCGATCCGCCGAGGACGCGATTCGGGTGCTCCCCTACGAGATCGACGAAGACGGCGTGAAAGTGTTCCGGCTGACTGCCGAGGTGGTCATGTGGGACTACGGCAACGGCGAACCGGTCGAAAGCTGGGGATATAACGGACAGCTACCCGGGCCGGAGATCCGCGTGACCGAAGGCGATCGTGTTCGCGTGGAGTTCACGAACTACCTGCCCGAAGCGACCACCGTACACTGGCATGGGGTTGACCTCATGAACTGGTCCGACGGGGTGCCCGGCTATACGCAGGAAGCGACGCGACCGGGTGAAACGTTCGTGTACGAGTTCGATGCCTACCCCGCAGGAACCCGATTCTACCATACACACGGGCTCGATCACCTGAGCGAAGCGCGGCAAATGGACATGGGTCTGGCAGGGCCCATCGTAATTGAGCCCCGCGACTACGACCGTCCGGATGTTGAACACACGATCGTGTTGACAGAACGGATTAACCGGGGGCTCTTTCCCATGAACGGTCGCGTGTATCCGGATACAGAACCAATCCGGGTGAACTACGGAGACCGCGTGCGCATTCGCATGATCAACGCGGGCAGCGCGACCTTTCACCCCATGCATCTGCACGGTCATCAGTTCCGTGTGGTGGCAACCGACGGAAATCCCGTACCGGCAGGGCTCGAGCTCGTGAAAAACGTACAGACAGTCATGCCAGGAGATACCTACGACATAGAGTTTATCGCAGACAACCCCGGTGTCTGGCTCTTTCACTGTCACGAACTCAATCACTCCGCCGGCGGTATGGCGACGGCGGTCATTTACGAAGACGTCATAGAAGGTGCGTTTGAGCTGCAGGACGGTGGCGAACGCATGGTTACGGATTCTGATTTTGAAGGCATGTATCGCCTCGTCGGGTTTGGATATACCAACTGCACCGACTACTGCCCGATAACGATAAACACCATGCTCGATGTGCTCGACGCTCTTGGCGAAGACAGCGAACAGGTCCAGCCGATCTTTATTTCGGTGGACCCGGAGCGCGATACACCCGAAGCAATTGCCTCCTACGTACAGGCATTCGATTCCCGCATGGTGGGGCTGAGCGGAACAGCCGAACAGGTGGCATCGGCGATCCGATCGTTCGGGGCGTTCGCCCGACAGGTGGACACTGGAAGCGCGGCCGGCTACAGCATGGATCACTCAAAGGCGATCTACCTCATGGATCCTGACGGTAACTTCCTGAACTGGTTCATACACGACTTCGGTCCTGAAAACGTCGCTCGTGCCATCCGAAACCACATGCGTCACGGGACCATGCGCAGCGTGGCCGCACAATGAAAAGGAGTTACCGTATCTGGGTTAACAGACGTATGCTCTCGGTGACAGTCATGGTTCTGTCAGCAGGGCTGGTGTTCGCCGGGGGCCGGGGAGAACAGGAGCCGTTTGAAACCAGCGACGTCTGGGCCCGTGCGACGGCAGGGATACCGCGGAACGGGGCGGCGTATCTTCGCATTACCAACAACACCGACCGGGACGACGTGCTGATCGGCGGTCAGACCGGGGTCGCAGAGGTGGTAGAGATACACACACACGAACGCAATGGCGACGTCATGGTCATGCGGCCTCTTCCGGATGGCGTTGAGGTTGCATCGGGCGAAACCATTGTGCTTGAACCCATGGGTCTGCATGTCATGCTTATTGGTCTGACGGGTCCGCTTGAAGCAGGCGAGTCTTTTGAACTCGAGCTTCACTTTGCCTCCGGTGCCAGAGTCACGACGCAGGTCGAGGTTCGCCCGCTGCGGAACTAGATCTGAAAGTCAGGAACCTGTTTTCTGTTGCGCGACTTTAACACAAAATCGGCTGGCCGGTTGTAGACGGTGCTTCCGGCTGGAACGGAGCTGGTGATCCACATATTGCCGCCAATGATGCTGTTTGCACCAATGACGGTCTCTCCACCGAGTATGGTTGCCCCGGCATAGATAGTCACGTGATCTTCGATCGTCGGGTGTCGTTTCACGTTCGCCTCTTCTTTTTTTACGCTCAGGGCTCCGAGTGTTACCCCCTGATAGATCTTCACGTGGCTACCGATTATGGTTGTTTCGCCAATGACAACGCCGGTTGCGTGGTCAATGAAAAACGAGTCACCGATTTTCGCGCCTGGATGTATGTCTATCCCCGTGCGGCCGTGTACATACTCACTCATCATTCTGGGCAGAAGCGGAATATTCCTGATCCACAGTTCGTGTGCAATCCGGTGAACCATGATCGCCTCGATACCGGGGTAGGAGAGAATGACTTCTTCGCGGCTCTTGCTCGCCGGGTCGCCGTCGAACGCGGCATCCACGTCGAGGCGAAGTCGCCTGCGGATATCCGGCAGTCCGGCCAGTAGTTCGTAGGTGACCCGCTCTGCCTCCTGCCTCGACGAATCGAGTTCCTCGGTTTCCGACATGTGTTCACAACTCGGGTCACCATCCATGCGGCGTCGGAAGCAGATTGCTCGCTGGGTTTCGGGAATCAGATACCTGCATACCCGGTTCAGGCATTCGGCCACCGAGTAACGCAGTTCTGACCATCGGTGGGCGCCTTCTTCCTGGAAACCCGGAAACACAAGGGCCTGCAGGTCTGCGATGATCTGCTGCACCTGATCCCGCGAAGGCAGGTTCGGGCCATCGAGATGATTAATGCCTCCTACATCCTCATACGAATTGAGAATAGCCGATACGACACCGTCAAGCTCTGCAATCATACCGTGAGTATGTGTGTGCCCGCATCCAAGGTCAACCTTGCTGCGTTCAACAGCATCGTGTCACAATGCGCGGCATGAGCATTCACAGCCACCTTGTGTGGCATGAAGTCGACACCGAACTCGTACTCGACGGTAAGATTTTTCAGCTTATCAAGTCTCATCGAAGGTCTATCGACGGCCGGTCTACAGACTACATGATGGTCAACAGCCCTGACTGGGCGAACATAATTGCCGTGGTAAAAAATCGCGACGGACAGGACTGCTTTCTTATGGTGCGTCAGTTTCGACAGGGCGGGAACTGCCTTACCCTGGAGTTCCCCGGTGGCATGCTGGACGAGGGAGAGGACAGCGCGTCCGCTGCACTGCGGGAACTCGCTGAAGAGACCGGGTACACGGCTTCTTCGGTCGAGTTGATTGGCTCGACGAATCCGAATCCCGCGTTCATGACCAATACCGTGCACACCTTTGTCGCACACGATGTGGTGCGTAACGGTGGGCAGTCCCTGGACGAAAATGAACTGGTCGATGTAGAACTTGTCCCCTGCGATGCGGTGCTTGAGGGGAATGTGCCGGAGTTTTTTGCCCACGGCATCATGATTATCGCGCTTCACTGGTATCGGATATGGCGCGAACGATAATAACCGGCGACGAGCTTACCTGGTTTGGTGCCACGGCCGTGTCGGTGAGTCTCGCAGTGGCGAATGGCTTCTTTCTTATTGAAATCATACATAATGTCTTTGCCGTGGCAATGCGTATGGTCGCTGCCGCGGGGACGGTGCTGGTCCTGCCGATTATTCTTGCCACCCTCATTGTTACCTTTGGTATACCACCGCTGTACAGGTGGGCGCAGAGCCAGTTTTTACTGCCTGTGTGGTTTCTCGGTATCAGCAGCATTCAGTGCATGGCGCTCGGGTCGGCGATCCTGATCCGCACCCGACTGGTCGCGTGGCTCACCAGCGGTACGACCGAAGACATTCTTGAACTTGTAGGTCCGATATATGAGCCGATAGGGTGGGCGATTCTGTTCTCCGGCATCGGGTGCGGGATAGCAGCGGTAATTGCACGCGTTCGGCTGTCAGAATAGGCGCCGGTCGGATTCGAACCGACGAATGGGGGCTTTGCAGGCCCCTCCCTTAACCACTTGGGCACGGCGCCAATGAAATTGCAGGAACACGAATATAGTATAAGCGGCAGTTCCTTGCAAGGCCCGGACCTGCCGCGAAAGTGGTTCTCAGTGCGTACTGATCAGTACACCCATTCTTCGTTACCGGCATCGTACTCGACGATGTCTCCGTCGGCAAAAAACAGCTTCAGCTCCCGCTCGGCGCTCTCCTGACTGTCCGATGCGTGGATTATGTTTTTGGTTGTCACTCCGGCGAAATCACCACGGATCGTACCGGGAACTGCTTCCTCGATCTTTGTCGCACCGCATAGTCGTCGGACTGCGGCGATTGCGCCCTCGCCCTTGATCGCCATGGCGAGTACCGGCCCGGACGTGATATATCCAATCAGATCTGCGAAGAACGGCTTGCCCTGGTGTTCACCGTAGTGAGTTTCAGCGAGTTCCTTCGGAATCTGCATAAGCTTCATACCCACAATCGTGAGTCCCTTCTGTTCAATTCTCCGGATTATTTCTCCGGCCAGCCGGCGTTGGAGAACGCCGGGCTTCAGCATTACATACGTAGTTTCCATGGGGGTGATTCTCGCCTAAACAGCAATAATCTGCAACAATGATGAGAGTTATGCGAAAACTGTTTCGGGTACTTTTTGTGTCCACCCTGCTGTCCGCCACTCTGGTGTTTTTTCTGTCCGCGGACGATCAGATACCGATCGAAACAGGAAGCCCGCTCTCGTCCGATCTGGTTCTGAGCGGAGACACCCGTGTGTCGCGCGAGTTTCGCCTTACCGTCCCCCCCGATGCGGTTGAACTCACCATCAGCGTTACGGAATCCCCGGTTCCGCTGCAGGTTCTTGTACGAACGGGTGGTGGTTCGATTCTGTCCGTGCACGATTCCGGACAGTCTGCCGGGTCTCACCGATTGCACCGGCTGGGAACTCCCGCCTTGCCAACCGGACCGCTTCTGATCGAGGTCTCGCATCAACCTGACTCTTCGTCGGTGCGCACCAGTCCGACACGCATACCCTTCGTAATCGATACACGAATAGCCCGCCTCGAACTCGCTTCGGTCGTGCGGCCCGGGCAGAGTGTGTCGGGAACGCTGGAACCCGGGCGCGGCATGGTCAGCGTGCACGCCATAGACGTGCCGGCGACTGCCGAGGTATTGCGGTTCGACGTGGCGGGGGCTGCGGGTACGATAGATCTGTTCGCGTTTTACGAGGACCTGCGCGGGGATCTTCGCACGGCCGATCATCGTGCGGTAAGCCCGCTTGGGCAGGAGTCGCTGGTTATCGGCGGAAGCAGCGGTCGTGTGCTGATTCCCGGGCGCTGGTATGTGGTGGTAACCGACCAGACCGCGAGGCGTTTCGTCGACTCGTTCGAGCTGTTTGTACGATTCGATGCCGACCCACCCGCTGAACTACGGGCCATACCCGATATTCCCTCCGGACGGACCGGTTTGCAGGGAGTACTCGACGCGACAGCGCAGGTCATTACATCCCAGGGCAGCGGTAGTGCGGTCTTCATTGGTGAGAACGGCTATCTGCTGACCAACGATCACGTCGTATCCGGTCCGGGCATAGGAGGTACGGGACTCCCGGTCATAGCCATGACCCTCGATCGCGGGGTTCCCCCTCGCGAACTGTTTCGTGCAATTATCGTGGACCGGGATCCTCTGCGTGACCTCGCGCTCCTGCGGGTGGAATCCGGTCTGTACGGGCAACCGCTTCCCGACGACATTCGCTTTCCCTCGGTACCCCTGACGTCTGCCCGGAATCTCGTATACGGTGAGACGCTGACCTTCACGGGATATCCGAGATTCGGCGGCCGCGGCTCCCGGGCCACCGTAACCGTAAGCCGGGGGATCGTGGCAGGCTTTGAAGTTGTCCCGGAAGGCATGGTGCTGAAGACCGACGCCACCATTGGTCCCGGAAACAGCGGGGGGGCGGCAGTGAACGCCGCCTACGAACTCATTGGCCTGCCCGCAGAAGTCATGGGCCTTGGCAGTTCCGGAATCGGCTATATTGTATCCACCGACATGATTCCGCCGAGATGGCTTCTACTCGCCGGTGCTGCCGGCGAGTAAGCTGTCGCTGCGTTTCAGGCGGAGCCCTTCGTTTGCAGTTTTATAAGCGTATCGTTCGTCTCGCGAAATCGCTTCACAACTATTGGCAGAATGTGAAGCGCGACGCTCGGGTGGCTTTCGAGAAAGCTGTTGAAGGCCCAGGATGCAAGAACGAGACATTCCGTCGGTTCTTCTGCAATGACGCTCGCGGTGCGTGGTGCACCGTCGATGACCGACATTTCTCCGATGACTTCCCCGGGCCCATGATGAGCAATCGTCATGACAGTACCGTCTTCGTTCGTTTTTTCGATGCGTACCTTCCCCGAGACAATAATGAACACGCCTATGCCCGGGTTTCCCTGACGGACAACAACATCGCCCGCCTCGAACTCCCGTTCCGTGCAATCACGGGCGAGCGTCCTTAGATGAGCACTGCCGAGACCAGCGAATAATGAGACCTTCTGTAGAGCTTCTTCGCGCTTCATGTTTTACCCCTTCCCGCTTGTAACGCGGCCGTCGGTCGGTGTCAAGTATGTGTCGTGGGCCGGGCCGAGACTCCGGACCGCACGCAGTCGTTCAAGGTGTTCGCCGCTCTGCATCTGCTCCATCTCGCGCTCCAGCAGCGTTCGAACCTGTTGACCATCGCCTCGAAGGTAATAATACACGATCAGGTCACGACGAGGAAGATTGAACCCTGTCGCCACGAAGTAGGACGCCTGGGCGAGAAAGAAGTCTCGCGCGGTCGTGTCCTCCCGCGCATGCAGAAGCTCCGCGAGCACGATCAGAGCGGAAAATGCCGGATAGTACGCGCTGTGCCGCATGCCCAGGCTTATACATTGCCGTGCGAAGCGGTCTGCATGTTCGGTGTCGCCGACAATCATGCTCGCCGACGCGAGCGAGCGCAGGGCGTCAATTCGGTCGAGATCGCTCCGGATCTGTAACTGATAGAACTCGGCCTGTCGGAGATGTTCGGTTGCCCGCTGCGGCTCACCGAGAAAAAAATGCGCATCGGCGAGCATGGAATGCACCTGGCTGAGATGTGTCTGTCGGTTGGGATAACTGGATTCCGGTACCTTTGCAAGTTTCGCTGCAAGCGCGATAACCGCCTCGTAGTCGCACAACTGTCTCGCCAGCAGCATACCCATGTAGATTGCTTCCTGCGCCGCAACATCCGGATCTGCTTCGTAGGGCTCAATGAAGGGGCGAAGCGTGTTCATTCCCTTCGTGTAGTCGCCGAACAGCAGATGATAGCTCGCCCGATATGTCGCGGTCTCGGCGGTATCGCAATCGCCGTGGTCGGCACAGTCAGCTTCGATGCGCCGGAGAAACGAATGTGCGGCCTCACGATCAGCTGCAAGGCTCTCGGTAACCGAAAGAATTCCAAAGACATTGCGGCGCAGATGTCGATGTCGCGTATACGTCAGATCCCGTGTATCCGCGCCAGCGGTAACGAGCGTGTTATAGTACTGTATGGCTGTTTCGCCACAGATGCGGGCTTTTTCGAAATTGTAGTTCTGCCGGTGATGACCACACATCAGGTGAAATGCGCTCGCAGCGTATTCTATCTGATGCTCGTTCATGGCAATATCGAGTAGCTCGCGAACAGCGATATCCGTCTCGCGCATGTTCCCGTTGTTTATGTTGACCGCGCTCTTCGCGAACATCAGTCGCAATCGTCGCGCCCGCTCATCTGACGGAAGCTTCTCGAGCAGGATCTCTATAAACGGCAGGTGCGCGAGATTCAGGTGCAGATCGTGAACCCCGAGCAGCGTACTGCCAGCTTCCTCGTAGGATTCCGAGTGAACGAGATGGTGCATGAGCCGTCCGGTATGTGGTTGCTCCTGCTGCTTCATTCGGTCGGCAATGATACGATGCAGGATGCGTTTGTTGTGATTCAGCAGTGAATCGTACAGGGCATTCTTGAACACATCGTACCTGAACGAATACTGTCCGTCAGTGGTAACGAGGATTCCTTCCTGCAGAAAGAGGCTCAGCGCTTCCTCTATGACGTCGGTCGGGCCGTCGGTTCGTCGCTGAACGAAAACCACATCGTCTGCCGTGAACGATTCAATGAATACGGACACCCGCGTCAGCAGTTCACGCATCTCGGACGGGAATGCGTCAATGAGACTGAGGAAAATGTTCTGTATTGTCGTGGGGACGGTCGCCAGATCGGTGAGATTGCTTTCGCGCGCGTATCTGACATATTCCTGAATGAACAGCGGATTCCC
>SKKC01000246.1 GCA_007121695.1 Spirochaetales bacterium
ATACAGATCGGTTGCAATGCCGCTGCCGCGTGTCTCTTTCACGATTCGTCTTCCTTCCAGACCGGGCTCGCCGACCGGCGATGCGCCCGAATATCTGCAAATCCGAATGGGGCGACGAGGCTGATAAACAGCGTGAGCGCTGCCAGTACGCCGAAGACACCTGTCGCGCCCCACAGTTCCACGGGATCGTTCAATCTCGCCGACTGCGGTCGTTCCGGCCGGTACAGAACTTCGACCGTATCTCCGGGACCGACGTCCGGTGATCGTATGCCCCGGCGGGCCTCGATAACATATCGTGTATTTCCCTCGTCAGCAAACTCGACAACCGGATAAAAAACCCGCCCCGTTTCCGGCGCAACGAGTGGCACGGGATTATCGATCTGATCCATACCGATAATAACGCCTCGGGCAGGTCGCGCGTTTCTCAGGAAGAGCCCTGTTCCGATCGCGTTCGAAAGCGAGAGCCCGACGAACAACAGACTAGTCAGTCGAATCGCACGAGCAAGCCGCCCTGCCCCGCCCTTTCCATACCGTGTCATACCGGCCTCCGTTCAGTCTTCTCTACCGGATCCGCTGCCTGAGCGAGATATTCCGTAATGAGCTGCATACCGTGTTCGTAGTTCCTGCTGTTCAGAACGGCATCGGTAAACCGGGCCGTCGCCGCATCCTCCCGGAGATACATTTTTACGAACTTTTTCAGGGCATGGTAGTTTCTGTCCCCTCCCCATTGTCGATTGTGCAGACGAAAATGTCGACGAAGCGCGCGCACCCGATCGGCGATCGGCAGATCCTCGTACCGGACGCCGTCTTTTCTGAAGATAAACAGATTCCCGAAAATTCCGCGACCGATCATGACGCCGTCCACACCGCTCTGGGCGACGCGTCTGCGAATGTCTTCCTGAGACCGGATATCTCCATTGCCGATCACGATCGTGTTCGGTGCGTGCATGTTCCTGATACTGACACACCCTGCGATCGCGTTCCAGTCGGCGCTTCCCTCGGACATCTGCTGCGCGATCCTGCCGTGTACGGTCAACGCGTCAAGGTTATGCTCGAGAAGAAAGCCTATCCATTCGTCCAGGGCTACAGATCGGAATCCTATCCGCGTCTTCACGCTACATGCCAGGTGCCCCGCGTGTTCCCTCGTCGCGTGAATTATTTCGGAGGCCAGATTCCTGTTCTCGATTAACGCGGAACAGTATCCCTTTCTGGTAAGCTTTCGTATCGGACACCCCATATTGATGTCTATTCCTGAAAAATCCTGACCGGCAAGCCTGTGAGCAACTCTTGCGTAGTTTTCAGGTGTATTTCCCCATATCTGGGCCACCAGCGGTGACTCCACAGGAGTATGAATGAGCCTTCTTCCGATAATGTGTGACCTGGACCCGCACAGACCGTCGACGCCGGTAAACTCTGTAAAGAACACATCGGGCTTTCCTGCAGCAGCCACGATTCGACGAAAGACCGTGTCGGTAACGTCCTCCATGGGTGCGAGGACCTGAAATGGCCGGGGAAGTTTGTGCCAGAACGAGGACTGTTTGGGCGACGTCATATCTTGTGGCAGGTATAAAAAAAAGGCCTCCAGAGGAAAGGAGGTAGGAAAACCTCTGGAAGGCCCGCAGCAAAAAGATAACTAAAGGCCGGAATCGCCCGGTACAACGTACCACGATGCAGACCCTTAATTTGTACGTATAGGTTATAAAAATCGAACATAAACGGCTACACCAGTTCAGCAAAAAACACTGTGAATTACCTTAAAAGTTCCGCAAACCGAGCGTAATTACCACATATGAGATACATTTACGTAGGTTTGGTAAAAACCTACGACAATTCCGGATTATCTCTATATAACGGGTGAACATTTTTCCGGTAGTTCCGGTACTGTTCGCCTGCCTGGTAGCTTGACCGAACCAGCGGTCCGGCGTGGCAGTGATCGAATCCTTTCTCCAGCGCGACTTCTTTCAGCTGAGCAAACTCTTCAGGTGTCCAGTAGCGCCGAACCGGGAGATGGTTTCGTGTCGGTTGCAGATACTGTCCCAGATTCAGAATGGACACGTTATTCGCCAGCAGATCGTCCATGGCTTCTTTCAGTTCATCTGCCGTTTCGCCGAGTCCAAGCATAATGCTTGACTTCGTCGTGGTCTCCGGGTCGATTTCCTTCGCAGTCCTGAGAAAAAACAGACTGCGCTCGTACGTTGACCGGCTTCTGACCGTGGGCGTCAGACGCTTGACCGTCTCTATATTATGGCTCATGACTTCGGGCTGGCTCTCGCACGCGACCCGAATGCTTTCCACGTCGCCCATCATGTCAGAACTGAGCACTTCGACTGTTGTTTCGGGACTGTGCACGCGTATACGACGTACAGTGGCGGCAACGATCCCTGCCCCGTTGTCTTTCAGATCGTCCCTGTTCACCATGGTGATAACCACGTGCTTCAGTTTCATATCTGCAACAGACTGAGCGACCCTGTTGGGTTCCCCGAGGTCAACACCTCGTGGGAGTCCCGTTTTCACGGAACAGAAACGACACCTTCGCGTGCAGGTATCGCCAAGAATCATGAACGTCGCTGTTCGATGCTCGCCCCAGCATTCGTGGATATTCGGGCACCTGGCTTCTTCGCACACGGTATGCAGCTTCTCGCTGCGCATCATGTGTTTGAGTTCCCTGAAGTTCGTGTTGGTGTTCAGCTGTATCTTGAGCCACTCCGGCTTCCGGTTGACGGGGTACACGAGGTCTGATCCGTTCGACTGTCCGACTCTCTCTACATTCTGTTCTGTTTCGTGATCCTGAAGCATGCGTGTAGTATAGCGATTCAGCCGAGGGATCGTACAGAGGCGACGATATTGACCGCATGGAAAGTCGTTTTGTATGCTGGCGCTCCATGGCAGCAGCAACCGCAACCCGACAAAGTACCGTGCATACCGTACACTCGGTCCGCAATCTGACAGACAGCACATACGTGCTGCGCATGGACCGCCATGCACTCGTGTTCACTCCTGGTCAGTATATCAGCCTCGGTGTGAAAGACGACATCAATATGCGTGAGTATTCAGTCTACTCCGGAGTTGACGAGGATTTTCTCGAGGTAATCGTAAAA
>SKKC01000014.1 GCA_007121695.1 Spirochaetales bacterium
AATAAACGAGTTCGCCTGCTCGAGCAGTTCACTGTCTCCCTGGCGCACACCCATGGCAATGGGGCTCGAAACAAAGGGATCCCAGAGAACAATCGTGTCGTACGGGTTCGCGAGGTGACCGCGAGTGACCGGGAATGCACTCATCATTAACACGTCAGATGAACCCTGCACCACGTTCAGAACCGCCGCTTCGAGGTTGGTCGCGATCTCGACATCGAACCCGAGTTCCTGCGGTATGCTCGCCGACACCTGCCCGGTAATTCCGGTAAAACGCACGCCGTCTACCGCGGTCAGTTCGTCGCGCGAAGAATCGATGGTGATACCATTTGCCTCGGCGAAATCGCTGTTCACGAGACTGATTATCTTGAAATAGAAGTAGGTGTCAGAGAAATCGATCGCCTGCGCGCGTTCGGGCGTTCTGCTCATGGACGCGATGATGATATCAATTTCATTTGCATCGAGCGCCGGAATGAGCGACGCGAAATTGGTGTCGACGATTTCCACCGGTCGACCAATGTATTCTGCAAATGCAGTCGCCACATCGACGCTTACACCTACCGGGTCTCCGGCGGAATCCCGGGTCTCAAACGGTGGAAAGCGCAGGTCCATTCCCACGCGAAGTGCGTTCGACTCGGGGCGGCCTGCGGCCATGAGTGTCGCAGGCAGCAATGCCAGGACAGCGAGAACAAGAATTAGCTTTTTCACCATGTGCTCCTTGGTGCTCGTATGAGCTGTGTTGGTACGTGATTGACTGAAAAATCCTGAATTATGCCCGGGAAATCAAGTCTTTTCGGCAGAAAACCTCCGTATCTGCTGTGATATACTCAAGCTCTCATGCCCCGCCTCTTTTTCGCGCTTGCCCGCGCGTTCACAACACCGGGGACGGAGCTTGAATAGCACGGGAGCAGAGCGGCGGCGGTACAGGCCGCTGGCATCTACCTCTACCACCACTCTCGCAATATCACCCCGTCATCGCTTCCGGCAATGCCGCTGAAGGGAAGCCCTGATACCCGGGTCGAGCCGAGTTCTGCAAGAGCCACCCGTTCCCTGGTGCCCGTCTGATTCAAGGATTGTTCAATCGGACGCTCGCTCTGTAGCCGCTGAGCTCCATCCACGTACCTGTTCGACGAGCCTGTCGTGGCGAACCCGGCCTCGTCATAACAGGACAGACCGTGGCTGATATGCCAGGTACGTCCGTGGTGCGCTTCGGTCGCGCCACCGGAGCCGGTGTGCATTCCCGGTCCGACGAAGGTATTCCCATGGAAATGATTGTCCCCGCCGCTAATGGGTGCGAGCGAGGCGATAGTGGTCGACTCCGCTTCCATCCACGGTGTACTCCTGCGAGGCTCACTCGAGACCTGAATGACACCTGCTACGTAGTTAAAGAGGAAGGCCCCGCCTTCGGACATATCCCGTATCGCCTTTTGAGAAAGAAAGGTATTGTTGTCGACCAGATACGGGCCGTGATTTACCTCAAGAAACAGGTCTTCGTCGAGGTCGTTTGCATAGAACAGATTGCCGGTTACTCTCGTTCCCTGGGTCATCCAGTCAAGCCAGAGACCCCGGTTGGTGTGATGTATACGATTCCCGCGAATAACGGAATGTAACGGCGCATGCAGCTTTATCCCCGCCTGCTCAGCGCCACCGAAGCGTCTGTGCACGTGAATGTACGACACCTCGTTGTGCTCGATAATCGAGTCAATGGCGCCGAGACTGCCGACGATACCCGCCTGCTCACAGTGGTGAATGACGTTCCCGCGTACCTGGTGATGCCCGATTCGACCGAATGCCCAGTCGCGTTCGAGGGCCCGCTCGATCGTGGACACGTACCCTTCGGCCGAGTCCTCGGACGTATTGTCCCACTCGTCGCCGTGTTTCCCGAGAGAGAGCCCCGAACAGCGTGAATAGGCGATCTCGTTATCCTCTATAATCCAGCCATAACTCCAGTGTGTTCCGATAAGCCCGACCTGTTCAGCCGTGGGTGGTGCCCACGGTGTTGCTGCGTGGCGCAGCACCAGGCCCTGAACGCTTATATAGTTCCTGCCCGGTGCGTCCGGATAGAATACTGTTTCGCGGTGAGTGACCTCTACCAGGGCCTGGTCAGGATCGATCTTGCCAAAATCTGCATAGATTCGGGTCCTCTTCGAGTCTACCTCCGCGAACCAGAATCGCTGTGCAGGAGCATTTTCGGATGCCCGTTCGATCAGTTCATCGAGCGACGCTGCTTCAACCAGCCAGTGCCCATTCACGAAAACGGATCCTGTATGGTGTGTCCTGCCAAAGCTGTCGAACCAGTCGCCGGAAATCACCGTCGCGAAGGGATTGTACGTGCCGAACGACGAGTTCGCGATGTCCGCACGCCACACGCCTGCCTGCCACCGGGACCATTCCCGCACAACCTCAGAGCCGCACAGCACCGCCGTCTCGCCCGGAGCCGAGCGGTATACGATGCGCGACTGATCGCTGTCTCCGCCCCGAGGGGGATTCACCCGCTCCCGGTATACACCTTCATGAATCGTGATCGTGTCTCCGGGCTGTGCGACGCTGCTGCCGCGGCCAACTGTCGCAAACGGCCGTTCTCGTGTGCCCGCATTGTCGTCATGACCGGTACGCACAGATACGTGGTATTCCATAGCGTCAGTATATAGCACGTCCCGCAGGGGTACTCAACGACGCATGTCGAGTCCCGGAAAACTCTTCTATACCGGACGGGCGCCGGAGGTGTATGTTGCCAGCATGTCAGCACGCGCAACAGCCCTCTTTCGTCCGGACCGCCTCCGGCTTGGCATCACCTACACGCTCTCGCTCGGCGAGTTCGTGCTCGAACTCATGTATCCCTTTACGATAGGCCTTGCCATCGACGGATTCCTCGGTGGTCGCGGGTTCACGAGCATTATCCCGCTCGCCGCGGTCTGGGGTGCGCAGTCGGCCGTTGGCGCGCTGTACCAGATAAGCGCATCGCGAACCGTTGCCCGCATCTATCGCAGGGTCTGCGGAGATCTCGTGCTCCAGGGAGACCGGACGCCCGACGCGACGAGCGAAGTCGCGGCGCGCGTGAACATGGTAGAGAAGGTGTGCGAGGCGCTCTCGGATGTCGT
>SKKC01000130.1 GCA_007121695.1 Spirochaetales bacterium
AAAGCCATGCAGAAACGCGTATTCGACAACGAAAAAATCACTATCATGTGGAATACCGAGGCAACCGAAGTCTCGGGGGAAAGCGTACTCGAGTTTGTCCACGTCCGGAACAACAAAACCGGAGAGGAATCGAAGCTCGAGGCGAAGGGACTGTTCTACGCGATCGGACACACGCCGAATACCGCGTTCCTCGAGAATCAGCTTGAAACGGACGAGACAGGGTACCTCGTGACGAAGCCCGACTCCACGGCGACGGAAATCCCCGGTGTCTTCGCCGCTGGCGACGTGAAAGACAAGATCTGGCGTCAGGCAGTTACGGCCGCCGGCATGGGCTGTATGGCGGCTCTGGAGGCCGAGCGCTTTCTCGCAGAATCCGAATAGACACGGGAATCCCGGGAACACCGGAGAACGCCTGCCTCAGATCGGCAGGCGTTCCTCTTCGTTCGTGAACTGATTCACGTACAGTCGATAGTAACGGCCGCGAAGCGCGATCAGTTCGTCGTGGCTTCCGTCCTCGATAATCTCGCCCGAATCGATAACCAGTATCCGGTCTGCTTCGCGAATCGTCGATAACCTGTGGGCGATGATAAAACTGGTTCGCCCGTGCAGAATGCGGCGTATCGCATCCTGTATCAGTCGTTCTGCTTCCGTGTCTATGGAACTTGTCGCCTCGTCGAACACGAAAAACACCGGGTCGGCCAGTATCGCACGGGCGAAGCTCACAAGCTGCTTTTCTCCCACACTCAGAAGACTCCCGCCTTCGCCTACTTCGGAGTCGAAGCCGTGTTCGAGCCGCCGAATGAAGGACGTGGCGCCGACCGTCTCTGCAGCCCGCTCGACGTCTGCATCGGTAGCATCGAGCCGGCCATAACGGATGTTCTCGCGCACCGTACCGCTGAACAGGTGCGGCTGCTGCAATACGTACCCGAGATTCGAGTAATGCTGCAGAAGACCCCGTTTCCGGTAGTCACCACCATCGACGAGGATCTCGCCCGAGCCTGGCTCGTAGAATCTGCACAGCAGATTCACGATAGTGCTCTTTCCGCTCCCGGTTTCACCGACCAGAGCTACGCTCTGTCCCGCGTTCACCTGGAGGTTGAAGTTGCGAAGCACCTGTTCACCTCCCTCATAGGTGAATGAAACGTTCCGGAACTCCACAGCACCGCTGATCCGTGTCCAGTTTTCCCGCTTCG
Organism: Spirochaetales bacterium; assembly: GCA_007121695.1. GTDB lineage: Bacteria > Spirochaetota > Spirochaetia > DSM-27196 > SKKC01 > SKKC01. The sequence goes on from SKKC01000130.1 coordinate 1,194, forward strand.
GATCAAATACGTCACCGTACTTCGCGAGCACCTGCGGGCTGTCGACGATCTCCGGTTGCGTTTCTATCATGTCCATGACGCGCTCTGCCGCCGCCTGCGCGCTCTGAAATTCGGTCAGCACGCGTGCAAGTTCCCGGACGGGGTCGAAAAACTGTACGGTGTAGCTTACGAACGCCACGAGCACCCCGAAACTGATCGCACCGGTGGCGACACCGCGACCGCCGTATACGAGCGCGAGTCCGGTACCGATACTTCCGAGCGTCAGGACCACCGGCACGTACAGGCTCTGTACGACGGCCGTCCGGATGGAGTATCGCCTCATATCACCGGTTATCGCCTGAAACTCGACAAGGTTCGCGTCCTCCCGGACGAGCGTCTTCGTTGTCTTGGCTCCCATTATTCCTTCGTTCAAGGCACCGGTTATTCGCGAGTTGGTCCGTCGCACGATACGCTGGTTCTTCAGAATCTTCTGCTGGAACACATAGCTGAGAACCGCAAGCGGCGGCACGACCGAAAGCACGATAAGGGCGAGTCGCCAGTTCATGACGAGCATAAACGCCCCGAACGCCATCATGCTCGTAAAGCCCCACATAATGTCGACAATACCCCATGAGATCGTTTCACCGAGTCGCTCCGCGTCGCTTGTCATGCGTGTCATGATCCACCCGGTCGGAGTCGTATCGTAATAGTGCAGCGACAGTTCCTGCAGACGGCGGAACCCGCGTCGACGCAGGTCGTAGCACACACCGGTCTCGACTGTCCCTGCAAGCGAGATAAACAGCCAGATGAGGAACGCCTGCGTGATCACAAGCGCCGCGTACCCGGCCGCAAACAGCCCGATGCCGTGTGTGTCCCCGGGAATAATGAACTGGTCGACCGCGTATCTTGTCATGACGGGGTAACTCGCGTCGATCACAGCCACGAAAACCATGACCAGACTGATCGCTACGAGCTCGCGGCGGTACGCTCCCGCGTACCGGAGCAGTTTCTTCCAGAGACCAAGGTCTATCTTTTTCGAGTAGTCTTTCTCTTCAAACGCATGCATTATCTTTGTTCCCCCTGAACGAGCAGCTCCTGCTCGAACTCGTCGTGCCGTTTGCGCTGCATATGCCACAGACGTGCGTACATTCCGTCTTCGGCAAGCAGCTGCTCGTGCGTACCCGACTGCACAATGCGCCCGTCGTCGAGCACCAGGATCAGATCCGCCTGCGACAGCGTCGTAAGCCGGTGACTGATGATGAACGTCGTCGCACCATGACGCGCCGACGCGAGCGCCTTCCTGATTCGCGCGTCCGTCTCGGTGTCGACAGCGCTCAGGCTGTCGTCGAATATGAGGATCGGCGGCTTCATGAGCAGGGCTCGCGCAATCGCAACCCGCTGCTTCTGTCCGCCGGAGAGCGTTACGCCGCGCTCACCGACCGGCGTATCGTACCCGCGATCGAAACTCTCGATAACGTCGTGAACCGCCGCCGTCTCGGCCGCGCGGTATACGTCGGTCTGTGCGGACTGTGCCCGGGCGAGACCTATGTTTTCGCGTATCGTCTTTGCAAACAGGAACGGCTCCTGCAGTACAAACCCGACGTGGCGTCGCATCCACCGCTTTCGTATGGTTCTCAGCTCGACCCCGTCGACGCGTATCGAACCCCTGTCATAGTCGTAGAGTCTCGACAGCAACTGCACGAGGGTCGATTTTCCGGATCCGGTGGGACCGAGCAGCGCCACGGTCATGCCCGGTCGGGCCTCGAAGGACACGTTGTTGAGCACTTCGCGTCCCGCGTACGCAAACGACACACGATCGAACACGATATGTCCCCGGATCCGGGGTTCCACGGTAGTATCATCATCCTGCTCGATCTCAACCGCAAGAATCTCTCCGATACGTTTCAACGCCACGGACATGCG
>SKKC01000414.1 GCA_007121695.1 Spirochaetales bacterium
ACACCATTCTTCGGCATCGTCTCCACCCGGCGGTTTATCGTTCTTTCAGCAGTATCGCTTCTGGTGTATTTTGCGATAGCTCTGGTTTCCCATGCACGCACGCAATGGACCGAGGTATGAGCGCGTATCAGAGTCCGCGAAGCATTTTCGAGCAGATTGCCGACAGCCTTGAGCTGTCTATCCTGAACGGAGAACCTCCTGTTGGCGAACGCCTGCTTTCAGTACGTGACGCAGCGTCCGAACTCCAGGTAAATGTGAACACCGTTGTGCGCGCATACGGCGTGCTCGAAGAGCGAGGTGTCATTCGCAAAGAGCGCGGCACCGGTTACTTCGTAAGCTCGAGCGCCATGAAAAAGATCACCGACCGCAGGCGAAAAATCTTTTTTACCGAGCACATCCCTGTCCTCTACCGCGATATGCAGGCACTTGGCATTAGCCAGTCGGAACTGCAGGAGCATCTTGACGCAGAGCAGGAGAAGAACACGGGAATGAATCGAAGAATCTGAGACAATCCCCACAAGACCCCTGTTTCACTTCTTATCGTAACGCTGGCACATTATATGGTATATATACCATATGAAACGAAAGGTCACATACCAGATAGAAGACCGGATTCTCGACCAGGTACGGGAAGCTGTCGAGGGCGGAGCCGCACCGAATATGAGCGAATTCGTGCAGAGTGCGCTTGCGTCGCACGTTCAGGAAATCCGGAAAGCCAGGGTGCAGGCCAGTCTGCAGCAGGCAGCCCTGGATTCCATGGTGCACGAAGACATCCGGGAAATAGATCAGGAGTTTGATCCCACCATTTCCGAAGGGTTGTCCTGAATGCACGCAATTCCGCAGTGGAGCATTGCCTACGTGTACCTCGATCCGGTTGTCGGTCACGAGCAGTCAGGTAATCGACCCGCGCTGGTCGTGAGCTCGAGTGACTTCAACGCTGCAATGGACGTCGTTACCATTTTGCCGATTACAAAGCGAAAACCGGGGCGGACCGTCTACGCGAACGAGGTCAGTGTGCTCCCTGAAGAAAGCGGGCTTCCGTATGAGTCCATTGTCCTCGCACATCAGGTTCGTACCATCTCGAAAAAACGGATAAAGAATCTGGTGTCGGTGCTCGCGAGCGACCGCATTCGGGACGCCTGCCGTTTTGCACTCGCGGTGCACCTGGATCTGTTTGATATTACACTCACATAGGCGCAACTTCCGACATCCCCGACGCTTGACCGCAGTGCGGCGGCCTCGTAGAGTAGCGTCGTGAGCCACGATGCAACATTGCGATCTTCAGGTCTGTTCCGGGACATTGACGCTTCCACCGCGGAGCGGCTCACTCAACAGGCGGACCTGTTTCAGCTCGAGCCGAATGAAGTGCTCTTTCAGCAGGATGATGAAGCAACGTTCATGTGCGTTGTCCTTGAAGGCTCGCTCGAGGCGGTCGACGGGTCGCGACCGGAAACGACAGATCGTCTCGGCATCATTAAACCGGGAGAACCCGTTGGTGAAATTGCCCTCCTGCTGGGAGGGAAGCGAAGCGCAATGGTCCGCGCGATCGAACACACAACCGTCGCCCGTTTCGACAGCACGGATTTCGGCGAACTGGTCGAGTCATCTCCCGCCCTGAAGGCTGCTCTCGAGACGATTATTCACGAACGCCTGAAACGCAATCGTATTTCGCAGGCTGTACAAAGCCTGTTTGGCGGACTCTCCATCGACGCCCTTCACTATATCCTTGAACAGCTCGAGTTCCACCAGCTCGAACGAAACGAGTACCTCTTTCGAGCGGGTGACCCGGGGGATTCGCTATACCTCGTCGTCAGCGGTTCGCTCGAAGTCGTCACCGACGACACTGACGGTCCGGGACAGGTCGTTGCGCATCTGCAGCGCGGCCAGCCGATCGGAGAAATGGCGTTGCTCGCGGGAGACGCGCGCGGAGCCTCAATTCGTGCAGGGCGACACAGCGAGCTTGTGTCCCTGTCGCGCAGCGCGTTCGAGAAGCTCAGCCTCCAGTATCCGGATATTCTCCTGGGCATTACCCGAATCCTCGTGGACCGCTTCCGCTCGGTCAGCGGGCAGTCCACCGCAGCCGCCACACACTGCCGCAGCTACATAGTACTCGACGCCTACAACGCGGGCGGTGACTCCATTGATCTGGAACGCATGACTCGCGCCATTATCGAGGCCATGCCCGGCGATGTGCGCGCCACCGTCGTTTCACCGCAGACCATAGCGCGCACGTTCCGACGCAACGCGACCGATGCCGCGCGGCTCGCGCTCGAGTCCTGGATAGACGAAATCGAAGCGCGTCACGACGTCGTGTTCTTTCTGCCGGATACCACCGATTCGTCGTGGTTCGAGCTGTGCATGAAGCGCTCGGACGAAGTCCTTCTCCTTGCCGATGCCCGGAACGACCCCGGAGGCGAAGAATCCGCGGGTACCGCTCCTGCGTCAGACCTGCGCAATGCTCCACCGATCAGCCGGCTGATTCTTCTCCACGACTCAGACCTTGAAGTGCCCCGGTTTACGGCCCGGTTCCTTGCGGCTCGCACCGCGATCGCTCATTACCACGTGCGGGACGGTTCGACCGCAGACCTGGCCCGGGTCGCGCGCCTGCTCACCGGACGAGGTGTCGGCCTCGCGCTTGGCGGCGGCGGAGCACGCGGCGTTGCCCATGTCGGCGTTATTCGCGCGCTTTCAGAGCGCGGCGTTCCGATTGATACGGTGGCAGGTACTAGCATGGGCGCGATTGTCGCAGCGCTCTACGGCGCCGGATACACAACTGAGCGCATGCTCGAACAGATACACGCAATGTTCGTACAGCTGAACCCGTTCAACGAGTACACCCTGCCCAGGTACAGCCTCCTTCGGGGAAAGAAAGCCGAACTCGCGTCTCTACGCACATTCGGCCGACATCAGATTGAAGACCTCTGGGTACCCTTCGTATGCACGTCGAGCAACATAAGCACGCAGACTCTGGCGGTACACCGGTCGGGAAGTCTCTCGAAGGCGATTCTCGCGACAACCGCGATTCCGGGGATTACCGTCCCGGTCATTTACGACGGCGAGATACACGTCGACGGCGGCGTCATGAACAACCT
>SKKC01000443.1 GCA_007121695.1 Spirochaetales bacterium
CAGTTTCGCATCACCACCGTCCCCGGCATTGAAGACATGTGCGCGAAGGAAATCAGAATTGTCTGCGATGGTCTTCCGGTGTGCGTAGACATAACGGAAAAACCGTTCGATCTCGCCGGACAGCTTATGCTCGGTGTGCAGGACGATACTGCTTCGGTAAATGTTGAACAGATCGTTGCGCGTCTCCATGGTCTGAGGCTTGCGTTTCACGTCATTCGCCACGTGTGCGAAACACTGCTCCCCCCGTCGCCGGGTCTGGCGGATGTCTGTGACGCGGTTTCCGCCTGCCGGCTTCCGGACTGCCCTGCGCATCACTCGTTCCGGGTGACTTCGCGACGAAGCGGGGAACATTCGTTCACGAGCCTCGACGTGGAACGCGAAGCAGGCTCGGTAGTACAGAAAAACACTGCGATGTCGGTCGATCTCGAGCAGTTTACACGCCACATTCGCGTAGACCTTATTGAAAACCGCCTGCTCGTGGGCATACAGACGACACGTCGCGGCCTCGATAAACGCTTCTCCTGGGTATTCAAACCCCGCGTCAGCCTGAAAACCGTCGTCGCGCAGGCGCTGCTGCAGCTCGCCTGCGACGGACGCTCCGACGTCGGCCATATTCTCGACCCATTCTGCGGTTCGGGCACCATACTGCTCGAAGCGGCTGCGACATTTCCCGATGCGGAGATTACCGGCTTCGACGTATTCGAACAGGTAGCATCGGGTGCCGCTGCCAACGTCGCGCACGCGGGGCTGAACGACCGCATAGCTGTCCGTCAGGCCGACGCCCGCGAGTTGCGCAAACAGCTTCCGGCTGCCAGCGTCGATATAATCGTGACCAATCCGCCCTTTGGGGTTCGGCTCGGTGCGAGGACCGATTTCAAGCGGCTGTATCATCAGTTTCTCAGCGGTGCGGCCCACGTACTGAAACCTGGTGGCAGACTCGTGTTTCTCGGGGGTCGACGTCGGCATCATGTCGTTCACATTCTGAAAGAGGTCCGGAGTCTTTCCCTGAAACACGTCCGCGTGATCGAGACCGGAGGCATATACCCGGCGATCTACGTCATGACGAGGCTTCCGAATCGGGAATAGCACGACCCGCTTCTTTCAGTTTCATGTGGCGCAGTTTGCGCAGCATCTTGTGAAGTTTCGTCGCCTCGTAGTCGTTCATGAGCGTGCGAGAGAGCATGCTTCTCAGATACAGACGGGTTTCTTCGGGCACGCTGAGCTCGAGCGCACCGATATCATCGAGCAGATCGTAGAGATACGCGGCAATTTCATCGACCCGCTGCACGGGCACCGCATCGGTCAGTTCCTGGTTGACGCCAGCCTGGAACATCTCGTAGCAGGCAATCTGTACGGCGTGGCTCAGATTCAGGCTGCCCTGGTCCGGCGCGCTGGGAATCTCGCAGCACAGCGTGCATACAGACAGTTCTTCGGTGGAGAGTCCGCTCCGTTCGTTACCGAAGACCAGGCTCAGAAGGCCACCCCGCGTTGCAGCGAAGTGCCCGGCAAGCGTTCGCGGCGTAAAGCGGTTGGTGTGGCGGAATCTCCCGGAACGGCGGGTAAACCCGACGACCGCGGATGATCCCTGTACGGCATCTTCGAGCGATGGTGCAAAGCGACACGCAGCGTACACGTCTGCCGAATGAACTGCGACCATTTCCACCACCTCGCGGTCGTAGGCCGTGTTTCGCATGGTTTCCTGATCCGTATCGGATACCGACGGTATGCGTTCGCAGTAGTCACTGCGTTCAGGGGGCACAATGACCAGGCTGCTGACACCCATGGACTTCATGGCCCTGCATATCGCCCCGACATTTCTGCTGCCGGCCGGCCCGGCAAGAACAACCTGTACCCGTGAATCTCTATGATTATCCATGTCTGTGCTCGTGATGCAGGGCAGTCTGCGTGTGACCCCGGTGAAGGTCAAGTACTTTCTTGACTACCAGACATTTGTCTGGTATCTTCAGGTTGATGGCGAAAGAAACAAGGCGTCGCGTATACGAGTTCATGCGGAATCAGATTCGGGCGGGTTCCGTTCCGTCGGTTCGCGAAGTGCAGCGGGCAATGGGGTTCAGCGCCGTGCAGAGCGCGCAGGAACACCTCGACGCACTCGTCGCAGACGGCTTCCTGGAAAAGATACCGCGTATTTCCCGGGGGTACCGGCTTCCGGAGCGGTCCGTATCGGCCTTCATGATACCCCTGCTGGGTCGAGTGCAGGCAGGAGGGCTGGTAGACGCAATTGAAGACCGGGAAGGGTATGTCGCCGTAGACATCGATCCGTCCCGAAGACCCCTGTTCGCCCTGAGGGTCCGTGGTGAAAGCATGAAAGACGCGGCAATACTCCCCGACGATATCGTTATTGTACGACAGCAGCCGTCCGCACAGCACGGAGATATAGTCGTGGCCATGATCGACGATCAGGCAACGGTGAAGCGTCTGCGCATCGTCCCGGGTCCGGCGGGATCCTCGCGTGCCGAACTCCATCCTGAAAATCCTGAGTTTTCTCCCATTATTCCCGAGGGCGATCTGCACATTCTGGGAAAGGTCGTTGAAGTTCGCAGACAGTTTGAAACATCGGTGTTCCATGAAGACAGTATTCCCTGACCGGCCGCCGGGTCTGGTTCTGGCAAAAGATCTGCGTCAGGCAGAACCGTCCCGTTTGCATATCGCAGTTGACGACTCTTCCGCGCCGAACCGTGAGTGGTCCCTCCATGCTCTTACTGGTTGCATTGTCGAGCTGTTCGGTACCGCCTCGCTTACTGCTGTCATGAAAATCATGCGGGAGGCGCAGCAGCAGAACGAAGCGGTATGCTGGATACAGACAGATACGACACTGTTCTATCCCCCCGATCTTCCTGCTCACGGGGTCAATCCCGAAGCAATATACCTTGTATCCGCTGCGGGTACACCGACACGGGATAGGCGTGCACTGTACGCTCGGGCCGCCGGGCGAACTGCTGACACTCTGCTTCGGTCACAGGCATTCCGGTGCATCGTCATGGATCTTGGCGCACAGACCATTCGTATCGGCGTGCTTGCCCGCCTGTTGCGTTTCGTACGACTGCACGGGGCGGTATTGATCTGCCTTACCAGCGGTGAAGGGCGTCTTGGTTCGCTCGTTACAGTGCGTGTTCGGGCGGAGTTTGTATCATCCCGTGAGACACACGGGCAGTTGACGCATCTCACATACCGACTCCGCGCGGAAAAAGACCGAAGAGCCTCTTTTGTCTGGGAACTGTCGGAGCAGTGCGGACATGCAATGTACCTGCATTGAGATTCCGGATCTGCGTCTGCAGATGTTTCTTCGCAGTCAGACGCGGCGTGACGCCCATCCTGTAGCAATAGTCGAAGCAGACAGACCATCCGCCCGCGTACTTGAACTCAACGACGCAGCCCGCTCGGCAGGGCTGCGCCTGGGCATGCCCTATACCTTCGCGCAGTCGCTGCTTCCTGAACTGCACGCACATGTTATCCCCGACGACCTCATTGCCGAAGGTCTGCAGCACATACGTCTGCGTCTGTACGCCTTCACCCCGGGGGTGGAGATGTGGAAAACGCAGGCGGGTGTTTTCTGGCTCGATTCGCGCGGCATGACACGAGTGTGGGGCAGTGCGGAAAAATGGGCACGCGCGGTACATGCGGCGCTCGCAGCGTCCGGCTACCGTGCGCGCATGTGCATAGGTTTCAGTCGCTTCGGAACCTACGTCCTCGCGCGAAGCATGGCCGACCAGCACGGGATTCAGGTGGTTCACAGCAACTCTGAAGAATATGAATATATGGCACGGACCGATTGCGATTGTCTGCCCATTTCCCCGAGATCGAAAACGCGTCTGCGAAAGCTTGGTATTACGAAAATCCGGGAGTTTCTCGCCATTCCCTCGTCGGACGTTTCCGTGAAGATTGGCAAGGATGCCTTCGATCTTCATGTGATCGCCCGTGAGGAGCGAAACGTTCCGGTACAAAACTATACACCCGAGGACCCGCTGCAGACCCGTGTGCAGCTGCCGTCGCTGCGTACGTGCGAACAGATACGTATCCATATTCGGGAACCCATTGAGACTCTGTTTGGTTCCGTCAGGAACAGGGGCTTACTTGTCAGGTGCCTTACCCTGCACCTCGGCGACGAAAACGATGCTGTAACCAGGACCGATATAATTCCGGCAGAACCTTCCTGCGATGCGAGACTCTTTGAAACGCTGCTTCGCATTCGGCTGGAATCGCTTTCGTTTGCAGCACGCATGAATACGGCTGCCGTTTCCCTGCAGGTAATACCGGCAGACGCGCGAACGTTTGCCTTGTTTCCTGATGCCAGCGTTTCTTATGAACAGCGTAATTCCGCGCTTGCGCTGATTCGTGCAGATCTCGGGAATGCTGCCGTACAGCGTATCGAACTCTGCGACGCACACATACCCGAAGATCGTTTTCGCCTCCGCAGTCTGCATGAAGCGGACTGGGGTCATACCTGCGCGCCAGGCTTGGACCGGCGACCGGACGCAGGGCCAGTACGCCGCATATACACCGAGCCACGGAAGTCAGGTCGCACGGAGCTGTTCCGGAATGCCAGCGTTCTTTTCGGCCCTCTGCGCTACGCACCACGGTGGTGGACAGCGGATACGCAAGACTGTTCCGGAGTACCCGGCAGAACCTACTACATTCTGGGTCACAACGGGCTTCCGTATCACTGGTGTTTCACTGACGGTACGCACTGGTGGGTACACGGACTGGTTCAGTAGCCTATGGAGACATCGTTCGTTCCCTTATGGGTTTTTACAAACTATTCGTTTCTGGCTGCTGCCTCGCATCCGGAAGAGCTGGTGGAACAGGCTGCTGCCTGCGGATACGACGCGGTTGGTATTACCGACCGGGACGGTGTGTACGGCATTGTACGGGCGTACGCAGAGGCGAAGCGGCAGGGCATTACCGTACTTGCCGGCGCACAGGTCACACTCGAAGCTGGCGGACGCATACTTCTGTATCCGACGACACGAGAGGGGTACGGAAACCTGTGCGAGCTCATTTCCTGCGGCCGCATGCGACACGCAAAGGGATCGTGTGCTGTCTCGCAGCAGGAGCTGCGGGCATTCAGTGCTGACCTTCTGTGCATTCTCGTGCCCGATCCGGTGTATCCGTCTCGTTCCGTCTGTGATTCGCTTGCGGGGATATTTGAACACAGCCTGTACGTGGGTGTTGCACGACAGCAGCGTGCGGAAGACGCTCTTCTCGAGCACCGCGCGCGCGAGATCTCCGACGCATATTCGGTTCCGCTTATTGCGACACCCGCCATTCGATATCACACAATAGAGCGCCGAATTCTCCACGACGTGCTGGCATGTATTCGTCTCGGTTGTACCCTCGACGAGGCAGGAAGCAGCCTGTCTCCGAATGCCGAGCTGTATCTTCCGTCATTCCGGCGCGTCGCATCGCTCTACCGCGACATGCCGGATGCAATTCTTGAAACAGGGAGGTTTCGAAGCAGAATTGACTTTAACCTTGCCCGGATTACCTACAGGTATCCCACCGAAACGCTGGAGGGGGGGCAGAGCGTAGAGGAGCGTCTGCGTGAGCTCACGTATGCCGGCGCCGCGCAGCGCTATCCCCGCGGCATACCGGCAGACGTACAGAGCCAGTTGCATCGTGAGCTCGCGATCATCGAAGAGCTCGCGTATGGCGGATATTTCCTCACCATGCACCGCATCGTGACATACTGCAGGCAGCAGGGCATTCTGTGTCAGGGCAGGGGCTCAGCTGCGAACTCTGCAGTGTGTTACTGCCTTGGTATTACGGCAGTCGATCCGGTGCGCATGAAACTGCTTTTCGAGCGGTTTCTTTCGAAGGAGCGAGCCGAACCGCCGGATATTGATCTTGATATTGAACACAATCGGCGCGAGGAAGTCATTCAGTTCATGTACCGGGAGTACGGACGTCGACACGCGGCAATGGTTGCGAATGTTGTGCGGTTTCGCACGCGCTCGGCTGTCAGGGAAGTCGGGAAAGTATTCGGATTTCCGGCGGTCATACTCGACCAGATGTCCCGAATCGCTTCGGGCAGAAGCATTTCGCTGGCTGAATGCTCGGAAACTGTCGGGCTCGACAGGCGGGATCACCGGGTAAAGGCATTCCTGCACTGCTGCGAGCAGATCCTGCGATTTCCCCGCCATCTGTCCATTCACCCCGGGGGCTTTCTGCTCGGAAGCGAAGCGGTGAACAGACTCGTTCCCGTTGAACCGGCGACCATGCCGGGACGAACCGTCATACAGTGGGATAAATACGACGTCGAAGAAATGAATCTCTTCAAGGTGGACCTGCTCGGTCTCGGTGCGCTGACGCATCTTGACATGTGTTTTCGTCTGCTGAAACAGCATCACGGCCTCGACCTTGGCATGAACGACATTCCCGCGCATGACCCCGGCGTATTTCGCATGATTTCGCGCGGCGATACTGTCGGGGTATTCCAGCTCGAAAGCCGTGCCCAGATAGCAATGCTTCCACGCATGAAGCCCCGTTCCTTTTATGACATTGTTATCGAGATCAGTATCGTGCGACCGGGACCCATATCGGGGGGCATGGTGCATCCGTATCTGCGCAGACGGAACGGAGAAGAGAAGGTTGTCTACCCCCATCCGTCCCTGAAGCCCGTCCTCGAAAAAACCCTTGGAGTCCCGCTGTTTCAGGAGCAGGTCATGAAGCTTGCAGTCGTCGCGGCATCCTACTCCCCTGGAGAAGCAGATCAACTGAGGCGCGACATGGCTGCGTGGCGCATGGAGGGGCGAATAGAACAGCATCGTGAGAGAATGATCGAGCGCATGGTATCTCGCGGAATAGACAGGCGGTTTGCCGTGCAGGTGTTTGAGCAGATAAAGGGCTTCGGAGAATACGGCTTTCCCGAAAGCCACGCTGCGAGTTTCGCCCTGATAGCGTACAGCACGGCCTGGATGCGGTTCCATTATCCGGACGTATTTGTCTGTGCGCTGCTGAACGCGTGGCCCATGGGGTTTTACGCTCCTGCCACCATAGTTTCGGATGCACAGCGCGCGGGAATCGAGGTGCGCCCGGTATGCATTCACAGGAGTGAGTGGTACTGCACGCTGGAATCAGCCCGGACCCGACAGAATACGCGCGCCAGGCACGCCGTTCGCATGGGGTTGCGTTTTGTGAAATACCTGGGAAAGTCAGACTACGAACGCATCGCGCACGAGCGACCATTTCTGAACTGGCAGGACTTCGTGCGAAAAACCGGGCTTCCGGAACATGTGCGTGCGGCATTGTCTGAAAGCGGCGCGGCGAGGGACCTGAACACCGATCGCCGGACGGCGCTCTGGCACTCCTATGGAGCTCCCGTACAATCCGAAGAGCCCATTGCGTTCACCGATCCGACGCCGGTCTTTCGTGATCTCGCGTCGTACGAGTCTACGCAGTGGGATTACGACGCGGCAATGCACAGTACGCGCGGACATCCGATTGAACACGTGCGGGACGCGCTTTCGGCACAGCGCATATCGGATTCGGCTGCGCTTATGCGGAAACCGGAAGGAACGCAGGTGCGCTACGCAGGGGTTGTGATTTGTCGTCAGAAACCCGAAACGGCTGGCGGCACCATGTTTTTTACGCTTGAAGACGAGAGCGGTTTTGTAAATCTGATCGTGCGCAGGGCACAGCAGAAGCGGTACCGGACGCTACTTCTTACGCAGCAGTTTCTTGGGGTGGACGGAATACTTCAGACCCATCCATCGAGTCCGTATATCCTTGTAGGGTCTGTCTGGGCTCCCATGCAGAGACTTCAGGAACAGTTGCATACATATCCGGCGGAGCGAAACTTCATGTAGTAATTCCGCCGTGAACAGGGTGCTTTACATGCGGACTGCGGCTGTGTTTGACTGGGAGCGCTATGTACGGCACGACACGGCTTTACATTCATACACATATTACAGGAGCATCTATCCGCAACAGGACACGAATAACTCTTTTTTCCATTTTGTCTGTACTGCTTTTCCTTGCAGCATGCGGCAGCGGCGATTCGCAGGCCGCTTCCCTTCCACCCGTCGAATCCGATGGCAACCCGGTAGCAGTGGTCAACGGTCGTGAGGTTTCAAGAAGCCTCTTTGAGCGGCAGCTGCAGCAGCAAATGCAGATGTATCAGGCTCAGGGTATGCAGATTGACGCAGAGCAGCAGGCTATGCTCGAGGAACAGCTTGTCGATCAGCTGATCGCACGCGAGCTTGTGCTCCAGGATGGAGCCGCACGCGGCATAGCGCCGAGCGCAGAAGACGTGCAGGCCGAACTCGATGCAATACGCGCACAGTTTCCGAGCGAAGAGGCGTTTGAGGAAGCCCTCGCACAACAGAACCTCACCCTCGCTGAAATCGAACGGAACATCGCCGAACAGATCATTATCGAGGAGATTCTCGAGTCGGATGTGCTCGCGGACGCCCGCGTAGACGAAGCTGCAGCGCGTGAGTTTTACGACGAGAATCCGTCGTTCTTTGAGACACCCGACCAGGTACGAGCCAGCCATATTCTGGTTCTTACCCAGGGAGCTACCGACGACGAGCGCGCCGAGGCACGTGAAACAATCGAAATGATTCTCGGTCGACTGCAGGATGGCGAAAGCTTCGAAGAGCTTGCCCAGCAGTACTCTGAAGATGGAACCGCCCAGAGGGGAGGAGACCTCGGTTTCTTCGGTCGGGGTCAGATGGTAGACGAGTTCGAGCAGGCAGCATTCGACCTGGATGTTGGCCAGACAAGCGGAATTGTCGAAACCCAGTTCGGGTATCATATCGTTCGCGTTACGGACCGAATGGACGCAGGAATACAGAGTTTCGACGAAGTCCAGGGACAGATAGAGCAGTTTCTCGGCCAGGAACAGCAGCAGAACGCATTCGAGTCGTATATTGAGCGACTTCGCGAAGCGGCCGACATAGAAATACTCCTGTAGGCGGCGGTACTGCGCCCGTCTCTTTTGCTCGGGTCACCACTTTTCAGGTGGCCTTTGAGCGAAAGGTCACGGAACGAGCGGCCTTATGGTGTACGCGTTTTCGGAACGGCAGATCGTTTAAGAGGTGTGCGGCGCACAGGTCTGCTCGACGTAACGCGCCAGCACAAACAGATAATCGGAAATCCGGTTCAGATATCGCTGACAGTCATACAGGTCGGTACGATACCTCGTCCGAATAAAGGACACGAGCGTCCGTTCGGCTCGACGGCATATCGAACGGGCCATGTCCAGTCGTGCGGATCCCTCGTGTTCGCCCGGAAGAATAAATCTGTCGCCTATGGTTGTCCGCGACATCAGATCCTTTTGAAGCGTTTCGATTCGTCGCCAGCTGTCTTCGTGTATGGGGGGAATCAGGGCGTAATTTTCATGGTTCGGAGCAGTCGCAACGAGTCCTCCGAGACTGATCAGTTCCTGCTGTATACCTTCAAGAACAGGCCCGAGTTGCGTATCTGCGGCGTACTGGTCGAGCCACGAACGCCCAAGTCCAAGCGCCGATGAAAGCTCATCTATATCTCCGACCGCCGCGAAGGTAATATCGTCCTTGCTGTACTTTTCACCGGAATATATGAAGGAACTTCCGCCGTCCCCGCCGCGTGTCGTGACCTTTTCGAACTCGAATTCCTGTTCCGACATTCCGTTTTCCTCGTGATTACGTATTCGTGCCTGGCGCGAGGGGAACGCGCCCAGAAGGATTCGAACCTTCGACCTACTGCTTAGAAGGCAGTTGCTCTATCCCCTGAGCTATGGGCGCAGAATGGATCCTGTAGACGACGACGAATCATCGTCTACAGGTCGGGATCACAGTAATGGAGTGCTCCGAAACGAGTCGAACGCGCCCACCACCAAAAATCGGCGGTACCTCCTACTATGCGTAGCCGCCGTCCCGATCTTCCAGCCGGGGAATCGAACCCCGTCCGTTACCTGACTCGATTGCAACGGATGACCGTGCGCCGGAATACGTGCCACACGTGCACGTAGAGTCGGGATGAGAGGATTCGAACCTCCGATCTCCTGCTCCCAAAGCAGGCGCCTTAGCCACTAGGCTACATCCCGTGATTTCGGGAGTATAGCTATCACGGCACGACGGGTCAATGACATCTCTTCGACGAGCGAATGTAGTGTGCTATAGTCGCTGCGCGGGATACAGAATGGAAAATCACGACACACGCTCGAACAACTACCTCAGGCTCATTCACGATCGGGTCATGAGCGAGTACCCTTCGACGGTAACGTTTCTGAACTATCGAAATGCCTTTGAACTTCTTATTGCGGTTATACTGTCCGCGCGAACCACCGATCAGTCTGTCAACGAGGTCACTCCGACTCTGTTCGGCAAGTTTCCGACGCCGGAGAGCCTCGCGTCGGCTGAGTTGTCGATGCTCGAACAGATAGTTCACAAAACGGGGTTTTATCGCTCGAAGGCACGAAATATTCGTGCAACAGCACGGCAAATCGCGGAGAGCCACGGGGGCCTGGTGCCTTCGGACATGGATGCGCTGACTGCGTTGCCCGGGGTCGGACGGAAGACCGCTCATGTCATTCGCGGAACACTGTTTGGTCTGCCGTCGATTATCGTCGATACACATTTCGGTCGCGTCAGCAGGCGACTGGGGCTTACTGCCGAAACCAATCCATTGAAGGTCGAGCGTGATCTGGAACAGATTATTCCACCCGAGCTGTCGCATTCCATGAGCATGCGCCTGAATAAACACGGCCGCGTGTACTGCACGTCGCGAAAACCCAGGTGCGAGGCGTGCCCGCTGAGCGATGTATGCCCGAAGGTGGGAGTCGAAGACCCGTAGGTATCCGGGGCTGTTATTGATCGAGCAAGGACCCTATTCCGGCTACCGAGGTCACACCATGCTCGTGCATAAACGCCCTGATACCTTCAAGCGTTCTGCCCGTAACCGTCGGGTCAACGAAGTTCGCCGTGCCGACCTGCACGGCCGCCGCACCGGCAAGCAGATATTGCAGTGCACTGTCCGGGCCATCTATTCCACCGATAGCAATGACGGGAATGGATACCGCACGCGATACCCGGTATACGATAGCGACACCGACCGGGAGGACGGCAGGCCCGGACAAGCCTCCGGTTTTTCCAGGCAGGACACTACGGCGCTTGTCGACATCGATAACCATGCCCACCAGCGTATTCATGGCGCTCAGACCATCCGCCCCGGCGTCTTCGGCAGCTCGTGCGATTTCGGTAATATCGGTAACGTTTGGTGTCAGCTTCACGATAATCGGTTTGTCGGTCACTGCACGGACGTTTCGCGTAACGGTCGCGACCATGTCCGCATTACCTCCGATAGACAGCCCGCCTTTTTTCACGTTCGGACAGGAGACATTCAACTCGTATCCGGCAAGCGGTGCGTGCTCGTCGAGCCATGCGACCGTTCGGGCGTAGTCGTCTTCCGTGTTCCCTGCAACATTCACGAATGTGCTGCACCGGAGCCCCGAGAGGAAGGGGTATTTTTCGGTGG
>SKKC01000247.1 GCA_007121695.1 Spirochaetales bacterium
GGCTACCTGAACAGAGACGGGTCGGTCTCCACCCAACTCAAGGGAAACATGTTCAAGGGTCCGTACCACATACCACGCATGCAGCTGTATGCCTGGCAGTTGCTGTCGCGGCTTGGGTAACGGATCCACGAGCCTGCACCCGGATACACAGCACCCCTACCCCTCGGCCACCAGCTCCACCACCGTCCGTGGCGTGCCTGGCCAGCCCCGAACGCCCTCGTAGCGGACGAACTGCCCGTCGGTCACGCGATACCAGTAGGTGGCGCTCCAGAACATGCTGCCGATGCCCGGCAGGCTAATGCGGATCTCCCAGGCTTCGACGCGTTCTCCGTCGACGTCTATGGTCGAACGGCCGCGTCGTGCCGCCTGGAGCTTGCGCAGCGTCAGGTCACCCGGCTGTATAGTCCAGAACTGCATCCGGTCGCGCGACGAGAGGACAAAGGGCTCGAGCGATCGTTCTATGGACTGAACCCAGGGGTCGGCGTCTTCGAGACGGAAGGTTTCATTCACCTGTCGGCCTTCATTTCTGCCGGTCAGACGAATGGTACGTCCGCTGATGCGTGCGGTAAAATCGGTGCCGTCGGCCGGGTTCCGGTGGGTCCACTGCAGGGACTCGAGACTCTGTGGGTCAACTATGACCTCGTGTTCTTCGCCGGTCTGACTGACCGAGCTGAGTCGCAACTGCTGGCCGATCGGATCTTCGGCAGACTGAAGATACACCACGTCGTTACCGGTCTGTTCACGAAACCTCATGTTTTCTCCCGCAAGAACTGATACGTACGGGAGAAAGATAAGCAAAACCGCGATAAAAGCCACTGGATGACTGAAAGTTAAATATCGCATAATGTTCATATCGTACACAGTCTACCGCGGAATGTGTACCTTCTCCGGTAGTGCTGTACCTTTCCCTCTCGCTCATGCTGCTTATCGGCCTGCTCTCCGGCATCGCGTTGTTCGGCGGTCGTATTGTGCACCGGGCCTCCGACAGGCTTCCGGACGTCGAGGATCCGGGGGCGCTCGCGGGTGGATCGTCGATTTCCGTCGTGATCCCCGCCCGAAACGAAGAGCAGCGGATTTCCATCCTGCTCGAAAGTCTGTTGGCCCAGGATCGTGCGCCCGAAGAAATTATTGTGGTAGATGATGAATCAACGGACGGTACGGTTGCGGTATGCCGGCGATACGGCGTGCGGGTCATAGCGGCGGGAGACCGTCCGGCGGGCTGGGTCGGCAAGACCTGGGCGTGTTCGGTCGGCGCCGCCCGCACGCACGGCGAGCTGTTACTCTTTCTCGACGCCGACGTGGAACTGTCGGTTCGGGCGATCGGCCGCCTCGCAGCGGCGCATCGCGCGCACGGGGGTGCGATCTCGGTCCAGCCCTACCACCGGACGAAGCGACTGTACGAGTCGTTCAGCGCGCTGTTCAACGCGCAGGCGGTTACTGCCGTCGGCGTCGGCGCGCGCGCGCGTGGACTGTTCGGTCCCTGCATACTCATAGACCGCGCCTCGTATACCCGCTGCGGCGGTCACGAGGCGGTTCGGGACTCGGTGCTCGACGATGTGGACTTCGGCGTGGCTTGCCGCGCTCACAATGTCCCGATCAGAACCTATCTTGGCGGTCGGGCAATCCGCTATCGCATGTACCCCGAAGGCCCGAGGGCGATGGTCAACGGGTGGACAAAGAACTTCCTCCGGGGTGCAGGCGCAACCCCCACCCGGGTGCTGCTGCTGCAGTCGCTCTGGATCATTGGCGCGGTTACGGCGTTTGCACAGACCACGATTTCGCTTACCGACTCGACGCTTGCCGTATTCACGCCCGACCAGGCGGTGCTCATATATCTGACCTTTGCCGTACTCGTGGGCTTGAGCGTCCGTTTTTACGGCAGCTTCGGCTTTGGGGTTGCCCTTACCTTCCCCCTGCACCTGCTCTTTTTCGGATACATTATGCTGCGGGCGCTGTGGGTGCACGCGCGCGGTGGCAGCGTAGACTGGCGCGGTCGCGAGGTGTGCCCGGGCAGGGACGGGTGCCGCGACGACGCGACTGCGGAGGACGGGTAGACCATGACACCGCTTGTCCGGGTATTCGTAATCGCCGCGGTCTGGGTCGCCATACACATCGGCAGCGGCTACATTGCGCACCGCATTCCGCTTGAGTGGTTCCTGCGCGACCGCGCGCTGTTTCGCACGCGGCGATTCGAGTCAGACGGCCGGCTGTACAGACGCGTCTTCCAGGTGCACCGGTGGAAAGACGCGCTTCCTGAAGCCGGGGCGGCATTCGAGGGAGGCTTTGCAAAGCGTTCCCTTTCGGGGATAGACGCAGAATACCTGGAACGCTTTGTCGCCGAGACCCGTCGGGCAGAACTCACCCACTGGCTTCCGCTTGCGTTTTCGCTGAGTTTTTTTGTATGGAACCCCGTCAACATTGCTGTCTGGATGCCGCTGTACGCGGTGCTCTCGAACGCCCCGTTTATCGTGGTGCAGCGCAGCAACCGCCCACGCCTGCAGCGGGCAGCGGAGCGGGCCGGGCGGAGACAGCGAAAAGAGATGTGATCAGCCCTTGATTGCCCCCGCCATCATGCCCGCAATGAACTTCCGAGATGAGATCAGAAAGGCTATGACTATAGGCAAAATGGCCAGCGACGCTGCCATCATGAGTACGGCCACATCTGTACCGCGCCTTGGATCGCCGGTCAGCTGCACAAGCGAGAGCGGCAGCGTCAGAAGACGATCACTGCGCAACACGATCAACGGCACTATAAAGTTATTCCAGCTCGTGACGAAAGAAAAAATCCCGAGCGCGGAAAATGCCGGCGTCAGCGTGGGCGCAACTACGCGGAAAAAAATTAACCACTCGTGGCAGCCGTCAACTCGTGCCTGATCCAACAGCTGCGGGTGTACGGAGCTACTGATATACTGCCGCATCCAGAATATGCCGAATGCATTGGCTGCGCCCGGAACAATCAGCGCCAGGTGATTATCCACCCAGCCGATCTCGCGAATTACTATAAACCACGGAATAATATTGGCAATCCAGGGAATCATGAGCGTCGACAGGCACAGCGCGAACATCCACCGTTTCCCGGGAAACGAATACATTGCGAATGCGTAGCCACCCATGGAACAGAAGATCAAAATCAGAATAACGTTTGCCGCAGCAACGAACACCGAGTTCCACATGTGTCGTGCATACGATATCGCGTTAAACAGTACGGTGAAGTTCCGAACCCCCTGGTCGCCAAATGTCAACGGTGGGGGATACGAGAAAATATCCGGTGTCGAATGTGTTGCCAACGCGAACATCCAGTAAATCGGAAACGCGATGGCAAACGCACCCGTGCCGATGACGAGGTACAGAAGAAACTGATTTACACGGCTTGTCTTTTTCATGCTCCGTCCCTCCTACACCTTTTCCCGGAAGAAGCGGATATTCATGATCGCTACCACTATCGTCAGAATCATGATTACCAGCGCAATCGACGAGGCGTATCCGAATCGGGAGAACCGAAAGGCATTCCGGTACAGGTAGACCATAAGTGTCAGACCCATGCGGTTCGGGCCACCTTCTACTCCGGCGAGCACAAAGGGTTCGTCGAACAAGGTGAAGGTTCCCACAACTGACAGCACGAACGAGAACAGCACAACTGGTTTGATCAACGGCAGACTGATATGTCGCAGGACCTGGGGCCAGCCGGCACCGTCGATTCGGGCAGAGTCATACAACTCATTCGGAATCGACTGAAGACCGGCCAGATAAATTACCATGTTCCATCCGACCCAACGCCAGATAAACACGGTCATAATGACGGTTCGAACCCATTCACCCTGACCACCAAGCCAGTGTATGCGTTCGCCACCGAATGCCATTATGACAAGGTTGATGAGCCCACCTCGAAACCCGAAGACATTCATGAACACAAGCGATATCGCCACCGACGACGCGACAACCGGGAGAAAGTATATCGTTCGGAAAAAGTGACGAAAGCGAATAAACCCCGAATCGAGTATAAACGCCACGATCAGCGCAAAAGACAGCATTGGTATGTGAGCCACGATGCCAATGAACAGGGTGTTATAGAGAGCTATCCAGAAAACCGGATCGCGAACGATTCGAACGAGATTATCGAGTCCCGTAAACCGCATTGAGCTGAGCCCATCCCAACTGTGAAAGCTCAGATACAGAGTAAAAACGATCGGGAAAGCCATGAACACAAGAAACAGGACGTAAAACGGTGCCACGTAACTATAAGGCACCCAACTGCTGACTATCCTGCGACCAAGTCCCGGCGGTTTTCGCTGTATACCTGCGGTTCCGGCATCTGCCATGATTCTCTCTCCACACGCTGATACGTGATACTGTGCACTACAGAAACACCGGCGGAACGCGCGGCTCCGCCGGATGCCCGTTTTATGCGAAATTATGGACTTATATCAATCCAGTCCGAGTCGTGCGCTCAAGGCCTCCCTCTCGGGAGCTGTCGCACGCAGAATCTCGCTTATTGTATCGGCCAGGATAATCTCTGCAGACTCACCAGCATCGATTCCGACGTTGACTCTGCTGGCAAATATCCCTTGCGTCTCGATATCCATGGGCGTTACCAGCGAAGGCTCAATGCGCTCGGCGATATCGGCCCAGAGCCGTCTCGTTCGCTGTCCCCCGAAGTAGGGATCCGGTTCGTCGTAGAACGGATCGTCCCACGCAGGTATCAGCGACGGAAAGTAGTCGACTGCCGCGAACATGGCATTCTGTGCTTCGACCGTCGTCAACATGTACTCAATGAATGCCCATGCAGCCGCCTGGTTATTCGACATGGCCGGTATCGCGAGGAAGGATCCTCCCCAGTTCACCGAGTCGAACAGCGGCTGTCGTGCAACACCCCAGTCTCCTTCCGAGTCGGGCGCAATCCATGACTTCAGGAACCCGCCGAACCAGCTCCCTGCGGAAACTATCGCCAGCCTGTTATCACCGAGCAGAGATGTCCATTCCCCACCCCACATTTCAACGTTCGCGTCGAGTCCCTCGGAGCGAATCTGGCCTGCAAGTTCGATCAGTTCGACTGATTCGGGCTCATCGATCCGAAGACTCAGATCTTCGTTGTAGAAATCGCGGTTCGACCAACGTGCAGAAATAAGGTCGATCGCGTTACCAATAAGCCAGCGTTCGTCCGGAATATGCATGGCTCGTGCTGCTTCAAGAAATCCTTCAGGTGAGTTCATGAGCTCGAACACTGAATCAGGATCACTCGGAAGCCCTGCAGCTTCGAACATCCGGCGGTTGTAAAACATGGTCAGCGGACCGATGTCCCACGTAAGCCCGACCATCTGGGACCCGTCGATGGAAACACCGTGCTCCCACTTGAAATCCACGAAATCGTCCGCAAATCTACCGGCATTAAATGGTTCGTCCAGAAGATTCACAAATCCCGGGCGGTCACGAAATGCCCCGATGTATTCCGCCTCGATCATAACGACATCCGGAGCACCGGCACGGGCCGCGAGCGAGGCAAGCAAGCGGTCATGGTGGTCAGCGGTTGAAGTCATTTCGAGTTCTACTGTGACGTTCGGATACAGTTCGTTAAATCCAGCGATAATCGAGTTAACCGCGTCGTCACCTGCCGGCCAGCCGCCGAATGTAATGGTGCCGGAGATATCTGCCGGATCCAGACTGACCTCGTCAGACCCGCAACCTGCCAGAATGAGTGCGAACCCGATCACTACGACCAGTAGCACGGCCAATATACGATTGGGCTTATACATGAAGTCCCTCCTTTTTTGTGTCCGGCATTGCCGGCACTTTGTCTGCCCCATGCAGACTATTGCTCTTCCAGTAGTTCGAAGCCAAACGCGGATATGCTCAATCCGGAAATGGTTTCTCCCGTTGAAACGACTCGCAACGGACGTCGAAGCTCTACCGTTTTTGCCTCGGAGTTGTGATTCAGAACACAGTACACGCGCCGGCCATTTCCACGACGCTCGACTATTTCGACATGTTTCAACGGACGGAACGGACTTGCCTCAACTCCGGCTCTTTCCGCAGCCGTAACCAGAAGCGCTCCAAGCCCCTCTATCTCGAGATCGCAGCCGACGTAGTAGCAGACGCCCGATCCGTGCCGGTGAGCGGTAATTGCAGCACTTCCTGCGAATGGACCACTCGCGTACGTCCCGATCGCGTCTGCTCCGTCGACCTCAAGAATGTCGGTCCAGACCGCTGCTGTTGATGTGCCGAATTGACCCTGCACGGACACGGTCCGTCCCCAGTTAAGCGAGTCAAACTCGGATACACGAACACCGGCTACACCTGAAAGACCGCCGGGAATCTGCTGTTCGATCATGGTGTTATTACGATCGCGAATACCTGAACGGAAACCGGTCACAAGAACTCCGCCACCTTCGACAAAGGCTTCGAGCTTCCGTGCCTGGTCGTCATCCACCATCGAATAGGCGGGAAGTAGAATTACCTTCGCATGCTCAAGTGCAGTATCCAGCGATGTAACCGCGACATTGAATCCCCGGGATACGAGGGCACGATAATGATTGTGAAGCAGCTCGTTGTAGTCGAAGCCCGGATTGTGCGGCTGAAAGCGATGGCTCCAGAGCACTTCGTAGTCGATAACAAGAGCAACACTCGCGTGCGGTTCTGTTTCTGTAAAAACACTCTCAACCGAACGCGTTGTTTCGACCGTAGCCGAAATCTCCTGGTACCTCCGGCGGGGAGTGCCATCGTGGTCGAGTATGCCGTACCAGTACTGCTCGGTTCCGGTTCGACACGCACGCCAACGGAAGTAGACGATTGCGTCTGCACCGTGAGCTATGGCCTGCATCGTCCAGAGTTTAATCTCTCCCGGAGCAGGCGTGTCCCCGAGGGTACGCCACCCGCACGGGCCGCTCTGCTGTTCCATTACCCAGAACGCTTTTTGCTTGAGCCCGCGTATAAGAGCGTGCCGGAACCCGAGGACGTGAGGGAAGGTCCTGCCCCACGCGAAGCTCGGATAGTTGTCCCACGAGACAAAATCTATGGTCTCGCTGAAACGGTGGTAATCGATATCGGTAAAATCACCCATGAGATTGTGGGTAACGGGGCGATCGGAATGTTCGCGAATCGCCTCGACCTGAGCCATATGAAAGCGAATCACTGCGTCCGTCGAAAAACGGGTAAAGTCAAGAAGCAGCCCCGGGTTGTGCCCTTGTGCATCGAACGCGTCCAGTGCGCTCGAACCCGGATCCTGTGCGACCGTGTAGGCCGGAAGCACAATCTCGTCGAAGGACCGATACTCCTGACTCCAGAACACGGTACCCCATGCAGCGTTCACGGCGTCCACGGTCTCGTAGCGTTTCTCAAGCCAGACGCGAAACGCCGCCGCCGTCGCGTCATCGAACGACAGTGTCGTATTATGGCAGCCGAATTCGTTGTCGGTCTGCCAGGCGATAACGGCATCGTGTCTACCGAAGCGTTTCGCCATTTCCCCTGCGATCTTCGCCGACCGCTGCAAGTAGTTCTCGTTGCTGTACGAGTAGTGACGACGAGATCCAAACGCCTTTGTTCGGCCGGCTACATCTACCGGGAGTATCGACGGATCCTGATCGATAAGCCACTTCGGCGGTGTCGCGCTCGGCGTGCCGAGGATGATCTGTATACCATAGCGGTGGGCAAGCTCGATAAAACGCTCGACCCAGTCGAATGCATACACACCGTCGTCTGGCTCAAGCCGCGCCCACGCAAACTCCAGAATCCGGACTGCGGAAATACCCGCTTCCGACATAAGCCGACAGTCGGTCTCCCAGCGAGTTTCGGGCCAGTGCTCCGGATAGTAATCGGCACCAAACAACATTATCTTCCCCCTTTAAACGTGCACGTGCACACATACCACAAAGAAAAATGTGCACGTGCACATTCATCACGTTAGCACCAGTTTCCGGAGCTGTCAAAGCTTATTTTCGCAGTTGGCTCGGTTTTTTTGGGCTATTGAGTTACTCAGACTGAAAAGAGTCCACGTTTTCGGGCAGGACGATTTCGACGGGCATAAGAATGTCCGAGTCCAGGGGCTCCCCGAACACGAGATGCTGTGTCAGCATGTGAGCGGCTTCGTAGCCCTGGGTCTGCGGGCGCTGCGAAATGATCGCGTCGATTCGACCGTCGCGCAGCAGATTCGCGTTCTGTGGCAGGATGTCATATCCGATTATCGGGATGTGCCGTCGTACGTCGAGAGACTCGAACGCTCCAACCACGAGATCAGCAGAAGCGTTGGTGACAAACACTGCCCCGACTTCATCGCGAATCTCACGTAACAACCCGGCCAGTTCTTTCTCGTAATCCGGCCCTGAGCCGTCGAGCAGCGAAAGCTCGTGTACAGTTCCTGAGGAGATCTCCTGCCAGTATTCTCGAAACGCTTCCGCCCGTGCCCGAAGGTGCGGATCGACCCTCCCGAGCGTGACGGTCGCGACCGACGTTCCCGTGTCCTTCATGAGTTTCGCGAGCCGCGCTGCCACGTGTCCGCCCTGCTTCGGGTCCTGACCCACAAACGGGATCTGACTATCTTCAAGACGCGAGTCGAACGAGATCGAAGGCAGACTGTATGTCGCAATGCATTCTGCGAGCAGTCGCTGGGCGTCCGGCGAGACAACCGGCGCAAGCAGGAGACCGTCGGGCATACCGTGTTCATCGTTCGCCCGGCATCGCGCGTTCACGTAGTCGAGAAAACTCTGCTCGTCGTAGCGGTTAAAAAACGAGGTCCGCAGCTCAAGATTGCTCATGTTCAGCCGTGAAAACGCCCGCTCCATGCCGCGGTACGGCTCGTGCCAGTACCCGCCATCGGACTCGAGGTGTGGAATAAGCACGTCAATTACAAACACCTTGCCATGCGACAGGTTTCGCGCATGCACATTCGGCGTATACGAGAGGTTCTGAATCGCTTCTCTGACGCGCGCCTCGGTGTCCGGGGCAACCTTGCCCCGGTTATGCAGTACCCGATCGACAGTACCGAGTGAAACGCCAGCGTGGCGCGCGATATCTTTTACGGTAATCACAGGACCGCTATCGTAACCTGAAATACGCAGCGTTCCAACGCAATTCGTTCTGTACGGAATGCATTGTCGAGTGTTCGTCGATTACCAGAGCTTCCATGTCGTGAAGCGAGGCGAAATCCAGGAACTGCTCGAGCGATACCTGATCCGAGTAGACCGTGTGGTGTGCTCCACCGGCGTGTATCCAGCCACCCGCTGCGACACGCAGGTCCGGCAGGGGTTTCCAGAGAACCCGCGCGACAGGAAGCTTCGGCATGTCATGCGGAGGAGCCACAGCCTCTACCTCGTTCACGACCATGCGGAACCGGTCGCCAAGGTCAATAATCGTGGCATTCCGCGCCCGCCCGGGTCGTCCGTTGAACACGAAGCGTACCGGATCGTCCTTGCCACCGATGCCCAGCGGATGTATCTGTATCTTCGGTTTGCCGGACGCGATGCTCGGGCATATCTCAAGCATATGCGCACCAAGCACGGTGCTGTCAGCACCGGCGAAGTTGTACGTATAATCTTCCATGAACGTGGTGCCCCCCGGCTTGCCCATGGCCATGACCTTGGAGGCACGCAGAAATGCTGCGGTCTTCCAGTCGCCTTCACCCGAAAACCCGTACCCGGCGGCCATGAGTCGCTGCGGCGCAAGCCCGGGAAGCTGGGACAGACCGTGCAGGTCTTCGAAGGTGGTCGTAAACGCCGTGAACCCTCCGGCTTCGAGGAACGCGCGAATAGCGATCTCCTGCTTCGCCGCATAGCGAAGGCTCTCGTGACGCGCACCGCTCTGCGTCAGTTCCGGGGCAACATCATACAGGTCCTCGTACTCGGCTACGAGGCGATTCGTGTCTGCGTCCGATACCTCGTTCATGTACGCGACAAGATCGCCTACACCAAACCCCTCGACGGAGTATCCGAAAGCTATACGGGCACTCACCTTGTTCCCTTCGGTCACGGCAACCTGTCGCATGTTATCGCCGAACCGGGCAATGCGCCCGTGTTCCGCGTCGAGTCGCGCGAGTGCGACCCGACACCAGTCGGCAATATCAGCCTGTATCTGCTTTTCGCTCCAGTGACCAACGAGGACCTTCCGGTTTACCTCGAGTCTGGTCGCGGCGAACCCGAACTCCCGCCCGCCGTGCGCAGACTGGTTCAGATTCATGAAGTCCATGTCTATCGTGTCCCAGGGAATGGTCTGGTTGTACTGCGTGTGCAAATGAAGCATCGGGACCGAGAGCTTTCCGAGGGCCGGAAGCCACATCTGTGACGGGGAGAAGGTATGCATCCAGGTGACGATGCCAGCACAATCGGGGCTGGCCGCCGCTTCGGCGAACATGCTGCTGATCGCCTGCGCAGTCGTAAGAACCGGTTTGGCGACCAGCTTTACGGGAATAGCCCCCGAGTCGTTGAGCCCCGCGACTATCTTCTGCGCATCTTCGTATACCTGGTCAATAACCTCGGGCCCGTACAGGTGCTGACTTCCCGTCAGGAACCATACCGACAGTTCGTTGAGTTTGTCGCGCGTAATCATTTCATACCTCCGGAGTTGATGATTTTTCCCGTTCACAATACACTTGTTGTGTGCACGTGCACACTCTATAGCTTGTATCATAGGGCTGCTCTGATACTCTGTCAAACACGAAGTTCACGGGGTGCACGGACTTTTTTATTTGCTGGATGATGATGATATTGATACGGAGGTAAGGGCGTGAAAACACGTACACAGGCGGACGAGCGACGTCTCGAAGCGCTCCGCGGCGCGGTCGTTCAGGCGAACCGGGACATTGTAACTGCGGGGCTTGTGCTTCTGACGTGGGGCAACGTAAGCGCTATCGACCGCGAAACGGGACTCGTGGCAATCAAGCCAAGCGGCGTCGCGTACGATGCACTCGAACCGTCACAGCTTCCGCTCGTGAGCCTCGAGACGGGAGAGGTGGTCGACGGCAGCCTCAAGCCCTCCTCGGACACGGCAACACACCTCGCGATCTATCGCGCCTTTCACAGCGCCGGCGCCGTTGTCCATACGCATTCGCACGCTGCGGTCTGCTTCGCGCAGTGCCACATGCCGATACCCTGCCTCGGAACGACACACGCCGACCATTTCCTGACGGACATTCCCGTGACCCGAAGCCTGAAGCAAGCCGAGATCACGTCGAAGTACGAACTGAACACGGGACTCGTCATAGTCGAGACGTTTCGCGAACAGTCGCTGGATCCTGCGCACACTCCCGGGGTGCTCGTAGACCAGCACGGCCCCTTCGCCTGGGGAACCGATACCGCGAAAGCCGTCGAAAACGCGATCGTACTCGAAGCCTGCGCGCGCATGGCGCTCGATTGCCGGAGTCTGACCGGTGCGGCGCCGGATCCTGCCGACCGCACACTGGTCGAAAAACACTTTTTCCGGAAGCACGGACCCAAGGCGTATTACGGGCAGACATCTTCGTAGATACGCTTGTCGCACGCTCATTTCA